>CAZKWI010000062.1:0-11230 GCA_964556455.1 uncultured Planctomycetia bacterium
TAAGGCCGGAACCTTGAGGATCATCTGGGTCTTGCGCTTTTATTGTGAAGCTTAGCTTTGTGTTTTCATCGGTGGATCTATCGCCTATAGAAGGAGATATTACTGGATAGCCGTTATAAACAGCGGTAAGATCAACATCGCGCCTCTTTATAGCGACCAGTACATCGGGTTTCGTAAGGTCCTGATCCGGCGGCTTAAAACGCCCTTTCCACTTTACGAACTTGTAACCAGGGTGTGGTGTGGCCTTAACTATGACGACATCTTCATCATAGTGAGGTCCAGACGGAACCTGAGTTATATTGCCGTGCGGGGAGTCGACATTTATGAAATACTTTGTCGTCTCGTCGAAGGCTCTATCCCGGGCAACGTTATGGACTATAATGCCTATAGCGACAAGAACAAAAATACCAGCTATAAGATATATAATTTTTTTTACTGGTAATTTGGTTACATTCAGCATTATACAATAATATCATATCCTAATATAGAAAGCAAAAAAAAATAAGGCGGGATTGACCCCGCCTTATTTTCGCTTCCCGCTTGAGCGGCTATTATAAGATCGTCGCGTTACCGCTGGGATCGACCCTAACCCTTACCGTATTGCCGTTGGGGCCTGTCATCGTGATGATATGGTTATTGCCTTCCAGACGAAAGCTCGAAATGTGAGATTGGTTACTAATGTTCGTGACAAGCTCACGATCAGTTCTTATATAGCGGTCTTCTGGGTATGCAGTTGTTACAGCCTTATGCACCAGGTTTAAATCAGTGTTGCTAAGAGGAAGGATCTGCGTCAAATAGACTGCGCCTGTCTGGCTGTCTTTGTGGAACCGGTATCTGAAATTACCAGTATGGTA
This sequence comes from uncultured Planctomycetia bacterium, assembly GCA_964556455.1. Classification (GTDB taxonomy): domain Bacteria; phylum Omnitrophota; class Gorgyraeia; order JABMRJ01; family JABMRJ01; genus CAZKWI01. The sequence goes on from CAZKWI010000062.1 coordinate 855, forward strand.
TTTAAAATAATGGGAAACGCCTCCATAACTTGAAGTATACATCCATCTAAGGGTCGCCGGCACACCGGCATCGTTTATCATCTGATCAATGCTCGAAAAGACCGGTGCAATATCTTTATCTATAGCTATAAAACTGGTCGTAGTCATTTGAGTGGTCCTTACTTCCTTTGTGCTTGCTCTGGGATTCAGGCCAACACGATATACATACTTAACAAGGCCACCTTTCCATCTTCTTTCATAAAATAGAGTGCCCGTAACGTGGCCGTTGTATGAGATCCTCCAGCCCCTGGCCCCATATCCCGCGAACGGGAATTTCCACATAGGTCCCGTTACTGTCCTGGGGTATGTAACGCGATTGAAAGGATCATAGTAATCGTATTGGTAGCTCCAATTTTCGCTAAAGTTCACACGCATAGTATTCGTCATATAATTGGTCAGGGCTGTCTTGATACTGGCGTTCTCGTTCAAAGTATAGTAACCGCGGTAGGTGGCGCTTGGAGCATGTCTTGTAAGTGACAATCCCACCCCCAGATAAGATGTGTTGACATTTCCGTTCGCTGTATAATTGGACGGCGTGGTGAAGGCGAACCAATCCATATATTTGCCTGAATATTCTTCCCATGGGCCGTATCTCAGCAGCATGACAGCGTTATCCCAGGACCCGTCCACCTCGACCATTCTGGTAAATATTGGCGGAAACTCCACAGCGCCGGTCGTGTTGTTGACCTTCGCGATAACCCTGCCTCTATTTGTGGTGCTGGTTTTGTTAACTTCAAAATAGACTATGGTACCGCTGCCGTCACTGGCTGGATAATAATTTGTAACGTCATCCGCTGTAACGGTCTTACCGAATCGATCCAGGATGGCGGCGGCCGCTATGTCAGCCGGGTTAGTGCTGAATGTGGCTGTATGCGCTACATTGGAGTATCCTGAGTTGCCGCCACGGTTCACGGCACGCACCCTGTAGTAATAAGTAGCATCAGGCGTAAGGCCTGTGTCGCTGTAGGTTATGTCATTGGCTGCGTTATCCGCTATCTTGGTAAACGGCCCTGCCTGTGCATTCCCGCGTTCTATTTCATAGCCGGTTTCATCAGAGAGATCACCCCAGGTCACTCTTATCTGGGTTTGAGATAATGCCTGGGTCGATAGACTGGGGGCGGCAGGGACGTTGGGTAGCGTAGTTGTACTTGCTATATTGGAGTATTCCGATCTGCCTCCCTGGTTTACAGCGCGCACCCTGTAATAATAGGTAGTATCGAGTGCAAGTCCTGTATCGCTGTATCTTGCATCATCAACTGGAGTATCCGTGATTTCGGTAAAAGGCCCTCCATGGGCATTCCCGCGTTCTATTTCATAGCTGGTATTAATGCCGGAATTTCTCCAGGTCAGGTCTATCTGGGTTTTAGACGCCGCTTCAGCCGATAAATGACTAGGGGTATTTGGGGGTATAGTCGCATTTGCTACGCTGGAGTAGTCTGATTCACCGAACCGGCTTACAGCGCGCACCATGTAATAATAGGTAATACCGCGCGGGAATCCTCCTTCGTTGCTGTAAGTAGTGTCGTTGGCTGCATTACTCGCGATCCTATGGAACGGCCCTGCCTGGGCATCCCCGCGCATTATTTCAAAACTGGTTTCATCATCGGAGGCGTCAGTCCAGGTTAAGTCTATCTGCCTCGGGGATATCGTAACGGCCGCCAGGTTAGTGGGGGCATGAGGGGCGGTAGTTGTGTCTGTTGTGTTGGAATACTCTGAGTTGACGTTCTGGGTTACAGCGCGCACCCTGTAATAATAGGTAGTACCGGGTGTAAGGCCCATATCACTGTAGTTTGTGTCGTCAGCTGCATTATCCGCTATCTTGGTGAACGGCCCTGTCTGGGCACTCCCGCGCTCTATTTCATAGCCGGTCTCATTGGAGATGTTACCCCAGGTTAAATCTATCTGCCTTGGAGATATCGTCCTGGCCAATAGGTTGGTAGGGGCGCCAGGTGCGTTGGGAAGGGTGGTCGCCTCTACTGAGCTGGAATACATCGAGTTGCCGCCCTGGTTTACAGCGCGCACCCTGTAATGATATGTGACACTAGGTGTAAGGCCCGTATCGCTGTAGGTTGTGTCATTGGCTGTATTATCCGCGGCGTTAGCAAACGGCCCTGCATGCCTGCGCTCTATTTCGAATTTCGCTTCGTTGTCAGAGGCGTCGGTCCAGGTTAAGTCTATCTGGCTTGAAGATATCACTGTAGCAGAAAGACCGGCAGGGGCGGTCGGCGGGGAGATATATGTAATTGCATTCGCTACGTTTGAGTACCCAGTTTTACCTCCCAGGTTCACTGCGCACACTCTGTAATAATAGGCGGTATCGGGTGTGAGGCCTGTGTCGCTGTAATCAGCGTCGTCCATATTATTATCTTGTATCTTGACGAACGGGCCGTTTTCTGACAGTCCGCGCTCTATTTCATAGCTCGTTTCCATACGGCAACCGCGCCAGGCCAGGTCTATCTGGGTTGAAGATACTGTAGTGGCCGATAGCTCGGAAGGATCGGGATCAGGGGGATTGGGATGGGTGGCTCTCCATACTACGTTAGAGTACTCCGTGTCACCATTATCGTACAGTATGGCCACTCTGAAATAATATCCTCTACCGGTCCTAAGACCTTCTTTTCTGTAGGTTGTGACATTAGCTGGAAGATCTAAGGTTTTATATGGAAACTGGCCATTTTCTCTTGTATTGGCCTCTACTCTATAGCCGGATTCACTGCCTGCATCGGTCCATGTAAGGTCTATTTCGCTTTTAGACACAGCTATGGCAGACAGGTTAACAGGTGCGCTGGGAGGTGTGGCTGCGCTCTCTACTCTACAGTAACCCGACTTGCCTCCCCGGTTCACTGCGCTCACTCTGTAATAATAGGTGGTGGCGGGGGTCAATCCTGTATCGCTGTAAGTGATATCATTTGCTTCATTATCCCCTATCTTGCTGAACGGCCCATCTTCTGCCGTTCCGCGCTCTACTTCAAAGCCTGTTTCATTTTCGATATTACGCCACTGCAGGTCCATTTGTGTTTGAGATCCTGCCCTGAGTGTTAGATAATAAGGGGCGCTCGGTGGGCGCGGGAGTGTGGTTGCCCTCACTATATTGGAGTAGTCTGAGTTCCCGGCATTGTTCATTGCGCGTACCCTGTAATAATAGATGGTATCAGGCTGAATTTGTCTTAAGTCAGTACAAGTAGTGAAATTCGCTACATTATCTTCGATCATTGTGAACGACGCTTCGTTGGTCATTCTGCGCTCTATTTCAAATCTTTCTTCAATGCTGGAGGTATCATCCCAGGTTAAGACTACACGGTTTGTGTACACTTCTGTGACTACTAGATTAGCCGGGGCGCTTGGGGCACCGTCAGGCTGTTCGTCTCCGTTTTCACCGCCGCGCTCCCCCTCGCCTTCACCCGGGGTAGTTGCATTGACTACGCTGCAATATTCCGAGCGATACGTTGAGTTGTCTTTCACGATTACGGCGCGCACCCTGTAATAGTATGTAGTATCTGGCGTAAGCCCTGTATTGCCGTAGATTTTATCGCCCGCTGGATTATCGTCTATCTTTACGAACGGCCCGGCCTGTGCTGTTCCGCGCTCTATTTCATAGGTAACGTCATTATATGTTGCATTAGACGGAGAAGGTGTATAATTCCATTCCAGGTCTATCTGGCTTGAAGATACTGTTCTTGTAGACGGGTTAGTGGGTGCCTTGGGTATTACTTTTATAGTAGTGCTCAGTTTTACTTCTGATTCTCTTCTATCGGGATCGCTGCTAATACGGTCTGCAACGCTAAATACAGCTGAGTATGTACCTATTTCGTTATGGTATGGCCTTGTCCAGAGCAGTATACCTGTAGCCGGAAGAAAGACGCGGTCAGGCAGGCCTGAGTATGAAAAATAGAGAGGTGAATCACCATCAGGGTCTGATGCCGCTAAACTAAAGCCAAAGATACTCCCCTCTGTTGTCGTGTATTGCTGTTCGATTGTCTCGGTAAATACCGGGGCTCTGTTCACATTATTGATGGTAATAGAGACGGTCTCTGAAGCTGTCAGGACATCGCCTGCATTCGCATCCTGGCGATCTCTTACTGTGATGGTTACGCTGTATGGCTCTGTCCTTCCTTCATCGCTATCCGTCAACCAGCTTATTGCGCCTGTTGTGGCGCTGAAGTCATTGGGATCGGGTAATCCTGTCTGTGAATAATACAGGGTGTCGCCGTCAGGGTCCTCGCCTGTGCAGGTTATGCTGACTGTATCGCCCTCGCTTACAGCTTGATCCCCGGAGGGTGTTAAGGTAAGTGTCGGGCGGTTGTTGGGTGTTTCGATCACGCTGATTGCAACGGTCTGCGTTGCCGTAAGTACATCAGAGGCATTTTCATCCTGGCGGTCTCTTACTGTTATGGTTATGCTGTATGGGTCGGTCCTTACATCACTATTATCCGTTATCCAGGTTATAGCACCTGTGGATGGATTGAAGTCATTGGCATTAGGAAGACCTGTCTGTGAATAATAGAGTGTATCGTTGTCAGGGTCGCCTGCCACGGGTGTTATGCTGACAGTATCTCCTTCTGCAACATTCTGGTCGGGTATCTCTGCGAGTGTTGGGGCTCTGTTTACGTCATTAACTCCTACATTAACATCGCGTGTAACAAAATCTTCTCCGTCTGATACCTTGAATGTTATACTGTAACTTGTACCTCCCTGTTCATAAGTGGGCATCCAACTGAATGCACCTGTTGCCCCTTCTATCGATGCGCCGTCAGGGCGGCTCTCTTCTATAATTGAATACGTGAGCGGATCATTATCGGGGTCGCTTGCCCTAACGGTTAAACTCAGAGGGATCATTTCATTTATGGTCTGTCCTTCTGTATAACCATCTATTCCGGTTATCACAGGCGGGTTATTAGGCAATTCTGTGACCGTTATTGAAACAGTTTCAGCGTCTGTAGCGCCTCTCGAGTCCGTGGCAACGAAAGTGAAGTACTGGCTGCCTCCATGCTTACCTTCGGGCGTCCAGGTAAATCTGCCCGAAGTTGGATCCAGCATGGCATTCAACTCACTCTGCAGTGGATATATTTCCGCATTGGCCGGGTCGTTCATCTTATTAAATAGCCTTGTGCTCATAAACAGAATGTCAAGACCGCTGTGCATGTCGTTCCCGTCAAAATCCGCCTCAGGATTATACTCCGGATCGCCTTTTCTCACAGAGTTGTTTGCCAGAGTAGAAACAGCCAATACTTCGTTCGGAATAATGGCATCCAGCGGTCTGGTTTCGCCGCCAACGTGGTCTATATTCCCTGCGTGATATATGCTATAGGTGACGGTATCGTTCCGGTTTTCATCTCGAGCGTGTATGGTAAAAGTGTGCTCTGTCCCTTCTGTCAGATTCTGGGAGCCTATATCACCAAGCACAGGCGGTAGATTGGTCGTAACGGGTATGACACTTAAGTTAAGCTGCTGCTGCGCGGATTCCAGCCCATCCTGGTCTGCTACTTTAAAGTATATCTCCTGTGGAACCCCTATATCACTGCTGCCCGGGGTCCATGTAAATCTGGCGTTTTCATTATCGATCTTTGTAAGCGTGGCACCGGAAGGAGCACCTGTCATGGATATGGTCAGTGTATCGCCCGCATTGGTATCGCTTCCGGTGACGGTGAGGCTAAAGACTTCGTCCTCGTTTGCGTCTCTTTGTCCAGGAGTTATCGCCTGAAGGCTGGGAGCACGATTCCTATCATTTACGGTTATACTCATCTCCACCGAGGCCTCTTCTATTTCCAGGTCATTGGCGTCAGCCCTGTCCCTTACCCTGAATGTTACTGCATGGTCTCCTATATTAGCCATCCCCGGCGTCCACTCAAGGAGCCCTGTATCAGCACCAAAGCTATCCGCAGGAGTCAGTGTCAGGCCTTCCTGGGAGTAGTATAGAGTATTCCCGTCAGGATCTCGTGCATCGACCTGTATGCGAACGGTTTCGTCCAGAAAAATGATCCTGTTGTTCATTTGAGTGATTATGGGTTTCCTGTTCGCAGGTGGTTGAGAAGCTTTCCGGCCTCCCGTATTCTCTTCGTCAAACCGGTGCTGCGGCCACTCCATATGCGCCTCGTTATACGCCGCATCGAGGTCCCACATGCACAAATACCCCTTGTCGGTAACAGTTATTATTTCTATATCGCCGTCTAAGTCCATATCCGTTAAGAGAGGCGGCCTGTTTATAGCTTCTCTTTCTTCATAGGTGAACTTTTTTCCGAATTTTTTCGGAAAGCCACCCAATAGCACGCCGTCAGAATTAAAGGCGTACAACGCGGTTTCGCGGTCATTGCCGCTTATTATGTCTGCCGTCCCGTCTCCGTGAATATCTGCTACAGAAATATAGTCATTGATCGATACGCCATATCGGTCGCCTGGCAGATTCTTTCGCAAGACTTCGGTGCCGTCATAATCTCGAACACATATGCTGCCCCTGAAGGTAATGAAGGTTATCTCCAGGTCTGAATCAAAGTCAATATCGGCCAGTATCACCTCGGACTTGATAGGGTATCGGTCATAGCTTACCGGCCATCCTTCAAGGACATTCCCTTCATGGTCAAGGCCGTAAACCTCGTTCTCAATACCCAGGAACATCTCCATATCACCGTCGTTATCTACGTCTGCCAGGGAAGGCGGGCCGACCCTGTATCCCTCTGAATCTACGTCGATCTGCTGCAGTACATTGGCCAGCATATCCAGTACATATATATTAGCGGGCGCATCTGTCTGTTTCATGCTGAAGATCACTTCAGCCAATCCGTCCCCGTTATAATCCGCCACTGCGATGCCACCTGCGGCATAAGATTCCGATTCGATCTCGAACGGCCAGTTGGATCCCGGGACCGTTGTGCCATCCGGTTTGAAGGCAAAGACCTTGCAGACGCTGCTTCCTTTATGATAAAAGATGATCTCTTTTACGCCGTCATAATCTATATCGTAAATAACGAAAGGGGCGTGCAGGCGTTTCGTACCGGTTAAGGGAAAACCTCCGAAGTCCGTTTTGTCATGATTAATTATTAACATACGGCAGGTTTCCATCGAAAAATAGTTTGTCGCCACGATTATCTCTTTGTCCCCGTTCCCGTCAAGGTCTGTGACCGTAGGGCTTGATAGATATCCACCGTCTACTACATTTTCCATAGGCCATCCATCCGCTGCACTGCCGTCAGTGTTCCAGAGATGTATCGTGCCTGGCCATTCCACGGCCAATATCTCATTATCACCGTCTCCATCCATATCGGCGCATATCGGATTTCCTATTATCTTGTTGCCCATTTTATTAGGCCATCCCGCCATGGCAGCAGGGTCGTAATATATACGCACGTAAGCGTGGACCGCTGTGTTATCCTGAGTGATCACCTTAAGCCAGATGTAGTAATTGAGCACATTACCGTTCAAGGCTGAGGTGTCGAATGTAGCGAGGACGCCGTCTTCCACATATTCGCCGGAGCCTATTCTTGCGGTGTATGAAGATACAGGGTAGCCGTAGTCATCGCTTATAAAAGCGCTCATAACACTGAAGACGGTATAGCTCACTCCTCTGGCAGAACCTCTTATCTCGAGCGTTGTGTCTCCGATAAGGCTTCCTTCAGATGGGCTTGTTATAACGGCGATCTCTGCTCCTGCATCCTGAGCGCGCAAGCTCGCGGGCGGAAAAAAGACAAGGCCCGTTGAAAGCGTCGCCGCAAGGAAAATTCCTGCCATCGGTATTAAAAGCTTCTTTAGCCTCTTTTTAGCTATTCTCTTTTTTCTCATTTTATTTTCCTCCCGCCTATTCTCCGGTCGGTACCGTTATAGTATCGTTAAGTCCTGAATTGGGCGAGGCATTAAAGATATTGCCGCGGCTCACCCTGACCTCATCTATATAGCCATCTATACATACACTTCTTCCGCTTGTAGATACGGCTCTGCCCATATCAAAGGTGCTGTTGAATGTGGCTGTACTGCTTAAAGAGGCATGGGCTACCTGTCTACCGTCAAGGTATATACCGTAGCTATTACCTACTTTACACAACGCTATATGATGCCATGCTGTGTCTGATATAGGGCCGCCATAACCTGTATCAGCAAGAAGGGCTCCTTCGGAGCGGACATAGAGCCTTATGCCGTGGCCTCCCCTATGAAAGAACTGCCAGACATTATCACCGTCCTGGAACTGACCGGAGTAGCCTTCCACCTTTGTATAGTCATCATGCTTTACCCAGAAGTCCATGGTTTTATTGCCTGAGGCCGATGAGAACATATCCAAGTTTGCGCTACCGGGGGTTGCAAGGTAATCACCTGCGCCATCAAGTATGAGCGAGCCTGCACCGAATTTTGCTACAGATGTGTTTACGCCGGCTTCGCCGTGTGAGGTTGCGGTGTGTGGATTGTTTGAGCTGTCTGCAAGGCCGCTATTTAGATGTAAAAGAAGTTCTATGTTTTCATCTACGCCCGGCCCCGGTCCACTGTCGGCATTATCAACTCTTATGCTTATATCTTCATGGTCAGTTCTTCTTTCAACTGTATTCTCAGTCACCGTGAACCTTACATTAGGATAGGTCCTGTTCTGGCCGTCAGCAGGGGTCCACGTGAATGTGGCGGTTACTTCATCGAAGCTTGCACCTGAAGGAATGTTACTTGCTGAGTATGCAAGGGTGTCGTTATCGGGATCACTTGCCGATATGGTGAATGTAAGGAGCGTTTCTTCAGTTGTGGTCTTATTGCCTATGGAGTTTAATACCGGATCGCGGTTTACATTGACTACAGTGATAGTTATATCTTCTGAAGCTGTATTGGCATCCTCTGAGTCGCCTGATGTATCCGGTGTGCTTGGCACAGAAGATCCTCCTGTTGTCTCTGTTTCTGCCGCGGATACCGCTATAGAATCGGTAAGTCCTGAGTTGGGGGATACGTTGAAGTAGTTATTTCTTGTGAGCCTTACCTCATCCATGCGGCCGTCTATGCATACATTCCTGCCGCTTGTAGTAACTACTCTTCCTATATCGAAGGTAGCAGAGTAGCTTCCTGTATTGTCGGAAGTTCCATACGCGACCTGTCTTCCATCAAGGTATATACCGTAAGATGTACCCACTTTACACACTGCTATATGGTGCCAGTTATTATCTGATATGGCTCCGCCGTAACCGGTATCCATAAGAAGCGATCCGCCGGAACTTACATAGAGCCTTATGCCATCGCCTTCTTTATGGAAGAGCTGCCACAGGTTGCTGCTATCCTGGAACTGGCCGCAGTAGCCTTCATAGAGCTTGGTAAGATCATCATGCTTTACCCAGAAGTCGAGGGTCTTATTATCTGAGGTAGATGACAATATACCAAGGTCCGCATGGCCTGGTATTGTTACATAGTCATCTGCACCATCAAGTGTCAGGGATCCTGCGCCGAATTTAGTTGTGGTTGTATCTATAGAAGCTTCGCCGTGTGAAGTTACTGTATGTGAATTTGGTGAAGCGTCTCTAATAGCCTCGTTAGATTGCAGGAGGAGTCTTATATTATCATCCGTTACAACACCGCCTCCTCCACTGCCTCCTCCGCCTCCGCCGCCGGATCCAGCATCAGTTACTTCGAAGTGGACGTTAGCGTATACGTTTGCCTGGTCATGTGTAGGTGTCCAGCTGAAGGTCCTTGTATTAGGATCGAAGCTCGCGCCTGAAGGAAGGCTTGATGCAGAGTAAGTAAGAGGTAACCCATCAGCATGAGTTGCTGATATGGCAAATGACAGGGGCTCTCCTTCGTTTATAATCTTGGTGCCGATGGGGCTTAAGATAATAGGTCCGTCACCCGGTCCCCCACCACCATCTTCCACTGTGATCCTGATATCTTCATGATCGGATTTTCTTTCAGTTGTATTCTCAGTCACCGTGAACCTTACATTAGGATAGGTCCTGTTCTGGCCGTCAGCAGGGGTCCACGTGAATGTGGCGGTTACTTCATCGAAGCTTGCACCTGAAGGAATGTTACTTGCTGAGTATGCAAGGGTGTCGTTATCGGGATCACTTGCCGATATGGTGAATGTAAGGAGTTGTTCTTCGGTTACGGTCTTAGCTCCTATAGAGTTTAATACCGGATCACGGTTTACATTGACTACAGTGATAGTTATATCTTCTGAAGCTGTATTTGCGCCTGCTGCAGGGGTGCTTGGCGCTTGTGATCCAGCAGAGCCGGTTGCCTCTAACACAGGCGCTGTTATCCTGTTCGTAAGTCCTGAGTTAGGCGAGGCGTTAAAGATATTGCCGCGGCTCACCCTAGCCTCATCCATGTAGCCATCTATACATACGCTCCTTCCGCTTGTAGTAACGACTCTTCCTACATCTAAGGTG
>CAZKWI010000063.1:0-11116 GCA_964556455.1 uncultured Planctomycetia bacterium
GTTCAACCTTAAGCGCTTTACCATCATAGGTGCTACGACCAGGGCGGGCCTTCTTACGGCGCCGCTCAGGGGCAGGTTCGGAATATTCAACCACCTGGAATTCTACAGTATCGAAGACCTGGCCAGGATCCTCAAGAGGTCCGCCGGTATGCTTAATGTGAATCTGGACAATGAGTGCGCTAATGAGATAGCCAGGCGTTCGAGGGGAACGCCCAGAGTGGCTAACAGACTGCTGAGGAGGGTCCGGGACTGGGCGCAGGTGAAGACGAAGAACCGGCTGACGAAGAACATCGTCAATGACGCCCTTAATTCACTGGGTATAGATTCGAGCGGCCTTGACCTTATAGATAGGAAGGTCCTTAAGACGATACTCGATTTTTATAACGGGGGGCCGGTAGGCATAGAGTCCCTGGCAGCAACTCTTAATGAAGAGCCGGATACTATTGTCGATATGGTGGAGCCGTTCCTTTTGAAAGCCGGGTTCATCAAGAGAACGCCGCGGGGCAGGGAGATCACGAATATGGCCCGCAGGCATATGGGCTCGGGCGAATCCAAGAAGGAGCTTTTTTGAAACTGCTTCTTCATATCTGCTGCGCGCCGTGTTCCATACACCCGCTTGAAGAGACATGCGGCGGGGAATTTGACTCCGTGACAGGCTTTTTCTATAATCCCAATATACACCCTTATTCCGAGTATATTAAACGAAAAGACGCCCTTCAGGAATATTCGCGCCGCCATAACATGCGCGTGGTCTTCGGTGATTACGATATGGAGAACTATTTCCGGAAAGTCGCAGGCAGCGAAGGGCCTGGCGTAAGATGCGGTGCCTGTTGGCAAATGAGGCTGGACGCCACGGCAGCATACGCCTCTCGGAACGGCTACGACTCTTTTTCTACGACCCTCCTCGTGAGCCCGTACCAGGACCAGGAAAAGATAAAGAGTATCGGCAAAAGCGCCGGGAAGAGGTTCGGCGTAGGATTCTTTTACAAAGATTTCAGGGGCGGATTCAAAACGGCGCAGGGCAGGGCAAAAGAAGAAAATCTGTACAGGCAGAATTATTGCGGCTGCATCTTCAGCGAGAAGGAAAGGTACGAAAAGCGATGACGCAGATCGGCAGGATACTCGTCATATCCGGCGCCGCACTTATGGTCTTAGGCGGCATATTTCTCCTTGCCCAGAAAATCCCGTGGATCGGTAGGCTTCCCGGAGATATATATATCAGAAAAGAGAATTTCTCTTTCTATTTTCCTATAACGACATGTATCCTAGTAAGCGTGGTAATATCCATAATCCTTATGTTGCTGAAAAAACGATGATGAGATCCAAGACACATTTGATCCTGCGCATCTTTTACGTAATAGTGCTCTTTGCCCTTATATTTTCCACGTCACAGAGCCATCCACCCCTGGCATTCAACGCCGGTGAGACTATGTTGAGGGTCTGCGTGCTGAAAGACGCAGGGACCCTGACCCTCAGCATTAAAGGCGATTACAGGATGCTGACGCTCTATGCCGATGAGGTTATAGATAAAGGCAGGGACCTGAAGGGCGCGACGGTCGTTCCCGCGCCGAGCGGGCTTCTTATATCGGGCGAGCCGCTCAAGATACACGGCGTAAGGATAGTCCCAAAGACCGATGCTTCGATATATATAGGCGAGCGCGTTTTTCGCGGCAATGTCAATATCATAAGGACCGAAGAGTTAAAACTCCTTGTAATAAATGAAATAGACCTGGAGGATTATTTAAAGGGCGTGCTTTATCACGAAGTGTCGCACTGGTGGCCTATAGAGACGCTCAAGGCCCAGGCGATAGCCGCGCGGACGTACGCCTTGAACCAAAGGTCGGCAAGGTTAGGGAAGGACTACGACCTTACCAGTGACATATACTCCCAGGTTTACGGGGGAAGAGGTTCTGAAAGGGGCAGGACGAACATGGCCGTGGAGCTTACCCGCGGCATGGTGCTCACATATAATAAAGAGATCTTCCCGGCCTATTATCACGCCGCGTGCGGTGGTTATACCGAAGATGCCTCCAACCTTTGGAAGACCGACCTTCCGCCGCTAAAGGTGCGAAAGTGCAATTTCTGCAGGCTCTCGCCTCATTACAGATGGCTGAGAAAGCTCCCGATCCGGGAAGTGGAAAAGAAGCTGCGCGCCGCCGATTACAGTGTAAAAGGCCTTAAATCAATAACGGCCAGGGGCACGACGTCTTCCAAAAGGGTGGAAGATATCGTGATAATAGGACGCGAGAAGACCGTAATTCCCGCCAAAGATTTCCGCCTTGCAGTAAGCCCCAATGTTATCCGCAGCACCAATTTCAGGATAAAGATGAACAGGGATAATATCATTTTTTACGGGCATGGCTGGGGGCATGGTGTAGGTATGTGCCAGTGGGGCGCTTTTTTCCTGGGGCTGAAGAGATACAAGGCCGATCGCATATTACGTTACTACTACCCGGGGACCAAGATCTACACCATTTACCCCTGAGACCTACAGGCATGAAGCAATCCGATTTCGACTATAATCTGCCGAAGGAACTGATAGCGCAGCATCCCGCTTTGAAGAGGTGCAACTCGCGCATGATGGTGCTCGACAGGCGTTCCGGGTCTATAGAGCACAGGCGCTTCACCCATATCCCGGAATATTTTAAAAGAGGCGATACGGTCGTATTGAATAATAGCAGAGTGACGCCTGCCAGAGTGGTCTGCAGAAGGCCGACCGGAGGAAAGGCCGAGATATTTTTATTGAAAAGAGTTGGGGGCGGTCTCTACGAAGCCCTCCTCAGACCTTCATCAAAGTTGTTACCGGGCAGGAAGCTGATATGCGACGAAGGCCGTATCACGGCCGAAATAGTGGAGAAGGGGGATGTAGGCAGGCTGGTCAGGTTCACCGGCAGGGTAAATATAGAAAAGAGACTTAAAGAGATAGGCAGGATCCCGCTGCCGCCTTATATAAAGAGAGACCCTGGGCCCGAAGACAGGAAGAGATACCAGACCGTTTATGCCGCAAAAGACGGTTCTACAGCCGCCCCAACAGCGGGTCTCCATTTTACAAAAGATGCCTTGAGCAGGATAAGAAAGAAAAGAGTGAACCTGTCGTATATAACCCTCCACATAGGTTATGGTACATTCGCTCCTGTAAAGGTGGATGATATAGAAGACCATAGGATGCATAAGGAAGATTATGAACTTTCCGCAAGGACGCAAAAGAGGGTTGCCAGGACGAAGGAAGAGGGTTGCAGGGTGATAGCGGTAGGGACGAGCGCTACGCGTACACTGGAAGATAATGCTGATACATTGCTAAGGCCGGCGGGCCGCAGGTCGGATATCAGGGACTCTTCCGGACTTTTTATATACCCAGGATATAAATTCAAGATAGTGGATGCCCTTCTGACCAATTTTCATCTGCCGAGATCCACGCTCCTTATGCTCGTCTCTGCGTTCGCGCAGAAGAAATTTATCCTGGAGGCTTACGCAGAGGCGATAAGAAAGAAGTATCGTTTCTATTCTTATGGCGACTGTATGTTAATCTTATGAGTTATAAACATATCATAAAAGACAAAGACACGAATGCAAGGTATGGCGTGCTCTCGACGGGGCACGGCGATATCGAGTTGCCGGCCTTTATGCCCGTAGGCACGCAGGCAACGGTAAAGACCCTTTCGAACCGCGACCTTCACGACTCCGGATCAAGCGTCATTCTCTGTAATACTTATCACCTCTACCTGCGGCCCGGCGAAGAGATAATAAGAAAAGCCGGCGGGCTGCATAAGTTCTGCGGATGGAATGGGCCGATACTCACTGACAGCGGCGGTTTCCAGGTCTTCAGCCTCGCCAGTCTGATGAAACTTACAGAAAAGGGCGCATCGTTCTCATCCCACATTGACGGATCGAAACATTTCCTGAGCCCTGAAGATGTAGTGCGGTTACAGGTGACCTTCGGGAGCGATATTATCATGCCGCTTGATGAATGTGTCCCGTACCCATGCCCGAAGAAGAAGGCAAGAGAAGCCCTGGAGCTTACAGTCAGATGGGCGGAGAGGACCAGGGAGGCATATGCCAGACATGCCGGGCCCGGACGCCCCAATCAAAAACAGCTTCTTTTCGGGATCGTACAGGGGTCGACCTATCTCGATCTGCGTGAAGAAGCGGCTGGCCGGATGAAGGATCTTGATCTTGATGGTTATGCCATAGGCGGGGTGAGTGTCGGGGAATCGCCGGAGCTTATCTACGAAATAGTCGATGCCACAACGGAACATATGCCTTGGGAGAAACCGAGATACCTGATGGGCGTAGGAATGCCGCCGGATATAATAGAAGCGGTGTCCATGGGCATTGATATGTTCGATTGTGTGGTGCCCACCAGGAATGCCAGGAACGGCACCGCTTTCACCAGAAATGGAAAGCTGGTCCTGAGGAACAGGAAGTTCACTGATGATCTCGCGCCCATTGATGAGGACTGTACATGCTATGCATGCAGGAATCATACCCGTGCTTATATACGCCACCTCTTTAATACCGATGAGATACTGGGGCTCAACTTAGTATCCTTGCATAACATAAGCTTTTATGCTAAACTTATGGATAATATAAGGGCCGCCATAAAGGCCGGCAGCTTCAAAAAGTTCAAAGAAGAGTTCCTGACAAGTTACAAAAAGACAAGTTAACACACGGAGGTAGTAATGAGTTACGCGTACGCGATGGGACAGCCGATGCAGGCGCAGCCCGGGGCGCAGCCGAGCCCACTTATGTCCATGATGCCTATAATACTTATCTTTATTATATTCTATTTCCTCCTAATTAAACCCCAGCAGAAGAAGCAGCAGGAACACGCGGAGATGGTGAAGAAGGTAAAGAAGAACGATGAGATTATCACGAACGGAGGCATTCACGGTACCATAGTGAATGTCAAAGACAATAGTTTTGTCATGAGAGTCGATGACAGCTGCAAGATGGAGATTCAGAAGAACTCCGTCGCAGTATTGAAAAAATCCCGTGAATAGGAGTAGATAATGACGAAGAAGATGAGATGGAAATTATTACTAGTCATAGGCGTAATAGCGCTGGCCATCTGGAAGGTATACCCGCCGTTCGATATATACGATGAATCAGGCGAAGTCACCAAAGATGGTAATATCAACCTGGGTCTTGACCTGCGCGGCGGCATGCACCTCGTACTCGAGGTCGATACCTCAGAGCTTGCCGAAGATGTAGCCAAGAAGGCCACTGACAGGGCGATCACCATCATACGCAATAGAATTGACAAGATGGGCCTTAGCGAGCCACTGATACAGAAAGTGGGCGAAAAGAGGATAGTCGTTCAGCTGCCCGGCATAACGGACAGACAGAAGGCCATAAAGATGGTCAACCAGGTCGCGCATCTCGAGTTTCGCATGGTCTCCGAAGACCCGGAACTTATCAAAAAGGTCCTGGATGGCGAAGAGATAGAAGGCCATGATTATTTAACCCATAAGGACAGAGATGCGGGCCGTACCATTTCAGAATTGGTCTCTAGGAATGTGGAGATGACAGGCCAGCATATCGTAAGCGCCGAGGTCGATTTTGACCAGCAGGGTTTCGGGGCGCCTTATGTGAAGTTCAGGCTGGATGGCGAAGGCGCGCAGATATTCGCGAAGGTGACAAAGGCCCATATTCAGGAAAAACTGGCCATCGTCCTTGACGGATCACTGGTCTCGGCGCCGGTTATCCAAACGGAGATCCCCGGCGGCGAAGGCAGGATAACGGGTAATTTTTCAAGAGATGCCGCAAGCGATCTCGCGATAGTCCTGGAGTCAGGCTCTCTGCCCGCTCCGGTGAATATTATCGAGGAGAGGACCGTTGGGCCTACGCTGGGGAAAGACTCGATCAATAACGGCCTGAGGGCGATAATCATCGGAGGCATAGCCGTGGTCGCCTTCATGGCGTTGTATTATTTATTAGCCGGGCTGATAGCCGATTTTGCGCTCTGCCTCAACATATTGTTCATAGGCGGCTCACTGGCTTATTTCGGGCAGTATTTCGGGGCTACGCTGACCCTGCCCGGTATAGCAGGTCTTCTTTTAACGATAGGCATGGCGGTCGACGCCAACGTTCTTATATTCGAGAGGATAAGGGAAGAGAGTAATCTGGGCAAGCATATACTCTCGGCGATATCGAGCGGATACCAGAAGGCGTTCTGGACGATACTGGACTCCAATGTCACAACGCTCATAACAGCACTTATACTCTTCCAGTTCGGCACGGGCCCTGTGCGGGGTTTTGCCACGACACTGAGCATAGGGATAATCTCAAGCATGTTCACCGCTCTTGTCGTAACGCGCCTTGTGCTGGATGTTTTGACAAAGATGTGGGGTGTTACAAAGCTGCCTATGCTCAGACTTATCAAGAAACCGGATATAAATTTCATAGGTGCACGAAAAATAGCGTATCTTGTTTCCGTAGCGGTCATAGCGTTCGGCCTCTTTACGTTCGTAAGATCCGGCGAGAAGAATTTCGGCATAGATTTTACGGGCGGCACGATCCAGCAGTTCCGTTTCCAGGAGCCGCTTTCACTTGATACGGCCAGGGATTCATTGAGCGAGATAGGCCTGGGCGCTTCACCGATACAGCAGTTCGGGGAGAACAGAGAAGTCATAATAAGGACCTTCAAGGACACCTCCGATACCGTGATAACAAAGTTCAGGGAGGTCTTTTCTGATAACCCCTTTGACATTCTCCGCGTGGAAAAGGTGGGGCCGGCGGTAGGCAGGGATCTGAAAGAGAAGGCCGTGAAGGCCTTCTTATGGGCGATAGTCGGCATATGTATATATATATCGCTCAGGTTTGAATTCAGGTTCGCTGTTGCCGCGATAGCCGCGCTCCTACACGACGTCCTTGTCTGCATAGGTGCGGTGGCCGTTACAGGCAGAGAGATATCGCTGCCTATAATAGCGGCGCTTTTGACCATAGTCGGTTATTCGATAAACGATACCATCGTTGTCTTCGACAGGATCAGAGAAGGACGGCGGGTAATGAAGAAGGCCGATTACAAAACTATCATAAATACCAGTATTAACCAGACGCTCGCAAGGACGATGCTCACATCTCTTACGACGCTGCTCGTGGTCACCGCGCTCTACTTTTTAGGCGGCAAGGTGATACACGACTTCGCCTTTGTGCTTATGGTGGGAGTGGTCGTAGGTACGTACTCATCCATATTTATCGCTAGCCCCATCCTTTTAGATTGGCCCGGTAAGCGTAGAAGATAGGTTGTATGCATAATCACGACGATGACTACAGGACCGGCAAGCGCGGCGCTACAGTAGGGATACTCACTAACGCCGTCCTCTTTGTATTCAAGCTCGCGGCAGGGGTATTTGGCAGAAGCCACGCCATGATCGCTGACGCCCTCCATACCGCTACGGATTTCCTGACATCTATCGGTGTATTTATCGGCTTTAAAATAGCCCAGAAACCCCCTGACACAGAGCACCCATACGGCCATGGCAGGGCGGAGTCCATAGCGGCTAAGATGGTCTCTTTGATATTGATACTGGGCGGTTTTAAGGTCGCGTATGACTCTATAATGGTCATCGTTTCCGGGGATAAAATTAACCCTCATGTGATAGCCCTCTGGGCGGCTGTTGTTTCAATATTTTTCAAGGAAGGATTATTCAGATATACGTATTCTCTCGGAGATAAGATACATAGCAATTCCCTGAAGGCCGACGCGTGGCACCACAGGAGCGATGCGCTCTCTTCCATAGCCGCCCTCATAGGCATAGGCGGGGCCAGGCTGGGGTATCCTATACTCGACCCCCTTGCAGGTTTTGCCGTGTCAATATTTGTTATCAGGGCCGGCATCAGGATATTCCACACGGCATATGAAGAGCTCATGGACGCCGCACTTCCGAAAGAGATGCTTGACCGCATAGAGAGCCTTTCAGTGTGCGTAGACGGCGTAAAAAGGATAAAGGACGTCAAGGGAAGGAAGATGGGCATAGACATTGTGGTCGATATGACCATAGAGGTGAATAAGGCAATATCCGTTGAGGCCGCCCACAAGATAACCGACATAATAAGGCGCAATATCCTGAGAGACATAAAAGGAGCCAAGGAGATCCTCATCCACGTAGAGCCGTATCAGTCATGAGAAAGAGATGGCTTGTAAAGAAATCCGATAAGAGAGTTTTAGAGCTGCTCGTCAAAGAACTAGACATCTCCCCGATAATAGCAGGTCTCCTCGCAAACAGGAATATCATAGATCCCGGCATAGCCCAAAATTTCCTGAATTGCAAACTTTCCAACCTGCACGATCCAGCCATGCTAAAAGGCATGGAGCACGCCGTATCAAGGATACGGCGTGCGTTATCCAGGGGCGAAAAGATACTCGTTTATGGCGATTATGATGTAGACGGCATAACCTCCGTGGCGCTCGTTGTATCCGTTCTTACCCGTTTAGGCGGCAACGCTATAGAGTATATACCGAACAGACTGGAAGAGGGATACGGCCTCAACCTGGACGCGTGCCGACTCGCGCATAATAAGAAGGTCGGGCTTTTAATTACGGTCGACTGCGGTATAAATGCCCTGAAAGAAGTCGATTATCTGAATTCTCTCGGAATAGACGCCATCATTACCGATCACCACGAGGTCCAGCAGAAGAGCCTGCCCAGGGCCTATGCTGTAATTAACCCGCTCCAGAGGGACTGCAATTATCCTTTTAAACACCTCGCCGGCGTGGGGCTTGCGTTCAAGCTGGCGCAGGCGGTTTTAGATCTTCCCGTAGAGCGCATGACCGAATACATGGACCTTGTAGCCCTGGGGACGGTTTCTGATATAGCCCCGCAGGTCGGGGAGAACAGGATCCTTACCAAATACGGCTTAGAAGTGATAAACAGGACCGGCAGGATCGGCCTGAAGGAACTTATAAAGGTGTCCGGACTGGGCGGCAGGGATATATCGTCCGGCCATGTAGGCTTTATGCTGGGACCGAGGATAAACGCATCGGGCAGGATCGGTTCCCCGCGCATAGCGTTTAAACTGCTCCTTACCGATAACATTGAAGAGGCAAGAGAGTTGGCCAGGTCCCTTGACCGTGAGAACAGGACGAGGCAGGAGATAGAGCGTAAGATATTAAAAGAGGCCATGGAGAAAATAGAGACAGAGGTCAACTTTAAGGAACATAAGACTATCGTCCTATCGAGCGCGGACTGGCACCCGGGCGTCATAGGCATAGTGGCGTCGCGCCTGGTTGACCGGTACTACAGGCCCACCGCGGTGATATCCTTAAGGGGCGACAAAGGCCGCGGTTCCGCACGTTCCATAAGCGATTTCAATCTATTCAAGGCCGTATCCGAATGCAAGGAGTATCTTATGGAGTTCGGCGGGCACGAGGCCGCGTGCGGTTTTTCTATCAAAAAGAATAAGATAGGGCCTTTCAAGACCCGTTTTAACGAGATAGCAAAAAAGAGACTGCGGCCCGAAGACCTTCTGCCAAAGCTCCGCGCGGACATGGATATACCCCTGAACAGCCTTTCAGAGAAACTCATAGAAGATATAGCCGGCCTGGCCCCGCACGGGCCGAAGAACCCGGCCCCTGTATTCATATCGCGGGGCATAAGACTTAAGAATACGCCGAAGGCCCTGAAGAGAAAAGGGATAAAATTCTGGGTCACTGACGGAAAGATCACCTGCGAAGCGGTGGGGTTCGGCATATCGGATATGTTCCTTGATATGCTGAAGGACGACTGCCTCGACCTGGCGTACCTTCCATCGGTGAATACGTATAAGGGGGTTCGTTCTATTAAGCTCGACCTTGAGGACCTGAGGACTAACGAGAGTATCTTATGACCTTGCCGGCCTTAAGACATTTTGTGCAGACACGCACCCTTCTAGGTTTTCCGTCCTTGGCAATCTTTACGAACTGCAGGTTCGGCAGGAATTTACGGGGCGATATACCGGTGATCTTTCTGCCTACTCCGCCTTTTTTCTTGGCCATGCCGCGCCTTACTATCTTGCGGCCCGCTACCGGTGATTTACCGCACACGTAACATATTTTTGACATCATATTCTCCTGTTGATTGAGGAGTTATGATAACATATAGCGGAACAGAGTGCAAGAAAAAAATATGAAAAGACTCGACACCCCGATCCAATACATAAAGGGCGTAGGCCCCCAGAAGAGCCGCATATTGTCCAGGCTCGGCATAAAGACGGTATGCGATATGCTCTATTATCTGCCTTTCCGCTATGAAGACAGAAGCCGTTTTGCTTCTGTATCCGACCTGAGCCCCGGCAGCACCGTTGCCGTGAAGGGCACAGTGAAGAAGACGGCAAGTTTGCGGACAAAGAAGGGCATAGCCGTATTCCAGCTTGCGCTCGATGATTCTACGGGTATAGTTTATGGTGTTTGGTTCAATCAGCCGTATATGAATAAGGTATTCTCCGAAGGCCAGAGGATCTGTATATACGGCAAGGTGGAGCGATACGATAAACTACAGATAAATCACCCGCAGTACGAGATACTAAAGAGCGAAGATGAGAGCGGGTCGATCCACTTCGGGAGGATAGCCCCCGTTTATCACCTTACGCAGGATGTTGGCCAGAGGTATCTGCGCGCCGTAGGGTACCGCACTGTCTCCGAATACGCCCGCTATGCAACTGATATGCTGCCGACCAGGATCCGCGCCAGGAACAAACTGACGGACATAAATTTCGCCATAAGAAGCATACACTTTCCTTCAAATGCCGAGAACCTGAAGAGGGCTTATACTCTTTGACGAATTCTTCACCCTGCAGCTTGCGGTCGCGATGAGGAGAAAGGCCGCGAGACACGACAGGGAAGGCGTAGGACACATTATAGATGAAGGGACATCTGAGAGTTTCATAAAGAACCTGCCGTTCGAACTTACCCGGGGGCAGAAGGATGCCATGAGATCCATAGAAGAGGACATGACCTCCGGTAAGCCTATGAACAGGCTCATACAGGGCGATGTCGGTTCCGGCAAGACCGTCCTTGCCGCGTACGCGCTCCTTTTGACTGTGGCAAATTCAAACCAGGGCGTCATAATGGCGCCTACCGAGATACTGGCAGAACAGCATTATGTAGCCTTGAGTAAGCTCCTTGCTCAGTACGACG
>CAZKWI010000064.1:0-10992 GCA_964556455.1 uncultured Planctomycetia bacterium
TAAGAGAAGCTGCGCCCCATTTTGCTTCAGAGATGTCTATCTGGGCGTTGCCGCCAGCGGTAACGGAATGCCTGCTTTGTGAAAT
This sequence comes from uncultured Planctomycetia bacterium, assembly GCA_964556455.1. GTDB lineage: Bacteria > Omnitrophota > Gorgyraeia > JABMRJ01 > JABMRJ01 > CAZKWI01. The sequence continues at coordinate 86 of CAZKWI010000064.1, forward strand.
GTCCCTAGGCCCGCTTTCGCTGTTAAGTTGTAAAAGGAGACCTATGTTTTCGTCAACGGTTGTGGGAGTCGGGTCCTCGGCCGCATCTACAGTTATCGTTATGGGATCCGACAAGACCTGTTGATATGCGTCTGCGGCCACAAAGACTATATTCGCGTAGGCCCCCTCCTGATCTTCTGCTGGAGTCCAGGTGAATGTAGCAGTTCCGTCGCTGTTGCTGCTGAAAGCCGCTTCAGGGAAATTCGGCATATTTGTCATCTCATAGCTGATACTGTCTCCGTCAGGGTCCTGCGCGTATATCGTTAGCTTAAACTCCTGGCCGGTCACTATTGTATAACTGGTCTCAAGAGGAGTAGCTATTATATCCAACCCGTTCTGATGTGCCGCATATAATACATTGCCGTCAGAATGAAGTCTATTAACCACAGTGCCGGCATCAAATGAGTATGACCAGGTTTCCGATACTGCTGAAGGGTCAGAGATGTCAAGTGAAATGATCTTATAAACAGAATCGTAACAAGATGCGAAAATACGATCTTTTGTGAACGGTTTCACTTGCTTCATGGATCTGCCTGACGAGACATATACGCCGCTTGTGACCGGCATCGTGAGATTGGTTATATCGAAAATTATAATGCCGAAATCGTCTTTTGCGAGAAAGGCTCGGCTCTCATACAAGGCTAGATCCTGCGGATAATAAGCCTCTGCACCGTTCACCGCGGTAGTTGAGACTGACTCGCGCAGATTCGCATCAATAATCTTGAGATCTTCGTTCACACCGGTGGCATACGCATAAGAACCTTCTATGACCATCTGTTGTGCGCCTCCGAGATCGTACCCTGCGATCTCCTGCGGATAGTCTCTGTCTCTTATGTCATGCAGCGATATGCCGTCCGCACTAGATATGAACGCTGTGTCTCCAGCCACATCAATATCCAAAGCATCTGCGTCAGATATGTCCCCCCGGGCAGACAGCGCAGATACGGAAAGTATGTCAACAATATTAACTGAAGAATCGCTGTCGATCAGATATGCATAGAACCCATCGACTGCCACGTTTGTCACGTTGTTGAATGCCGTTATCGAGTCAGTTTTAGCAATATCCGATAAATCGCTGATATCAAGCACATTAAACCCGTTCGTTCCGTTCGCTACATAAGCATAATCACCTCTGACGAAAACATCTTCCGGCTTTCCGTCAACGGCATAACTGGCCACTGCAACAGGCGCATTGATGAAGGATGGAGCGTCGTTTGCGTTAGCCACGGTTATGGTGACAGGGGCAGACGGGTCGGAATAAAGCGCGCTGTCAAAGACCGTAAAGGTGATATTAGAATGGATGCCGTCCTGGTCATATGCAGGCACCCAGTAAAAGTCATTATTGACAAAGCCTGAGCCTGCCGGGCCGTTCTGCACGGCATATGTCAGTGAGTCACCGTCAGGGTCGAGTGCATCGATGGCTATTGTAATACTAGCGCCTTCGGCGATAGTCGCGCTCGTAGGAGTAAGCGTCAACCCGTTAATGACGGGCTGTCTATTCACATCAGACACGGTTATTGTAATGGCTTCCTGGTCAGATACGGTTCCGTCTGATGCGCTGAATGCAACATTGGCATATGTGCCTGCATCGGTGTATGCAGGAGTCCAGCTAAATGTGCGTGTCGGCTCATCGAATGTTGCGCCTGAAGGCAGACCTGTTGCTGAATATGTCAGGGTGTCACCATCACCGTCCGTTGCGCTCAGAGTGAATTCCAGCAACGTGCCCTCCTGCGCCGACTTGTCGCCTACCACAGCAAGTACAGGTGCAATATTAAGGTCGCTAACGGTTATGATGATATCTTCGGTATCGGCGAGGAGACCGTCACTCGCCTCGAAGTGAACATTTGAATAGGCGCCAGCCTGGTTATATGCCGGGGTCCAGCTGAAAAGGCCTGTTGCAGTGTTGAACGACGCACCGGTAGGCAGGCCGGTCGCTGCATAGCTGAGTGTATCGCCATTCACGTCGTTTGCGGATAAACTGAACTGTAGTAACGAGCCTTCATCTACGCTCTTATCACCTATCGCAGTCAAAACGGGTGCATAGTTCACATCTAACACCGTAATAGCAATATCCTCAGAAACAACATTTCCGCCAACACCTGCGTCTTCGCCCTCATATTCCTCTGCCGGAACTGCTATCGTATCACTAAGTGCGCTGGTCGGGTCGGCATCGAATGCGTTGGTTTGTATGATCCTGAACTCATCGGTGTTTCCTGTGAACGACACACCGCTTCCGCTTGTAGTGACCACTCTTCCCACATCGAATGTGCCGTCATAGACAGCTGTAGTGCCTGTGGAAGCGAAAGACACCTGGTTACCGTCCAGATAAATACCATACCTATTTCCGACCCTGCAGATGGCTATGTGGTGCCAGTCCGTATCTGTGATAATGCCGCCGTAACCGCTGTCTAGCATGGTCGCCCCGCCGGAACGGATATAGAGCCTTATGCCCCGGCCGCCCCTGTAGAAGAGTTGCCAGAGGTTATTGCCATCCTGATATTGCCCGCAGTATCCTATGGTTGCGTTAGGGTCGTCGTGTTTTATCCAGAAGTCCACGGTTGAGTATTCCATGGCAGGACCGAATACATCCCAATCGTCATGGTCTTCTACCGATAGGTAGTCACCAGGGGCTGTCATAAGAGAAGCTGCGCCCCATTTTGCTTCAGAGATGTCTATCTGGGCGTTGCCGCCTAAAGTCGTGCCATGTGCATTTCCTGAGCTATCGTTCGCGCTATTGTTCAAATGTAAAAGTAGCTTTGTGCCCGGGCTTGCTTCGTTCGCGCTCAGAGAGGAGCTATTGCCGCTTGCGCCGTCTCTGACTTCAAAATGCACATCTTGATAAGTACCTGATTGCTGGTATGTCGGTATCCAGCTGAAGATCCTGCTATCGGCATTAAAACTGGCGCCTACAGGCAGGCCGGTCGCGGCATAGGTCAGGGTGTCACCTTCAGGGTCTGTCGCGGATATAGTGAATTCCAGAAGCCCCATCTCATCAATGCTCTTATCACCTATTGGATCCATCACAGGCGGCCGGTTCACATCGTATACGGTGATAGATATGTCCTCATAGTCCGACCTGGCTGTTTCCGTCACCTCGGTTACAGTGAATCTGATGTTGGGATATGTCCCTGACTGCTGATATGTCGGCGCCCATGTGAATGTACGCGTTGCCGTATCGAACGACGCACCCTGCGGCAGAGGATCGGGCTGTCCTTGGACTGACTCGAAAGTTATGTTCTCGGTGCCGCCTGTATCTGAGCTTATCTCTATATCATCCACCCAACCCGTATCCTGCCCCCTGGTCACGCTATAATCCTTTGTATACCTCCACCTGAAAGTGTGTACGCCCGGGGAAGATACATTATATGAGACCTTCTGCCAGGCTGTTTCGCCGCTTATCCTTTCCTGCCTCACACCGTCTACATAGAACTCTAGGAAGTCATAATAATATTCTGACGACACCTTCCACCAGAAAGATATGGTGGTTTCCGTCGCGCTGTCAGAGGGCGTGAAGGTGGTCTCCACATATTCGCTCTGGTTATCAACAAGCGACGCGTCCCCCTTCAGCGCATAAGTCCCCTGATGCGCTGTCCCGCTTGCAGCATAAAAGGTTCCGTCGCCGCCGGTGGTGAAATCGCCCGGCATATCGCCGCTTTCAAAGTCATATGTCTTGTCCCCGCCGCAGGAGAATATTATGTTGTCTATCCAACCCGCGTCTGCGCCTTCTGTCGAGTCGCCGTTCTTCGAATACTCCCATTTAAGGTCATAAGTGCCTGCAGCGAGCGGAAACGTCTCCGCTTTCCAATTAACGTCACCGCTTATCTCGGCGGCCGTTGCGCTGTCTATATAGAATGTAAGCTTTCCGTTACCTTGGGCTGAACTCACTTTCCAGTAGAAACTGACCGAACCGTCCGCAGAGAGGGTGGTCAAAGTCCTCGAAACGGCCGAGCTCTCGTTCTTTGAAACAGCACCCGACTGCAACGCCCGCGAACCCTGGTAATAATAGTCCGACTGGACAAAGAAATCTGAATTGCCAGAGGTGGTGAGGCTGCCTGGGAGGCTGTCGTATACGCTGTAAATAAGGGTGTCGCCATCAGCGTCGGTCGCGGAAACAGTGAAGCTAAGCGTGTCGCCTTCATCCAGCGCCTTGTCCCCTATAGGATCCAAAACTGGGGCCTGTGCCTGTGGCCCACCGGCTAATATGGCTTCGTATGCATTCACGCGGCCAGCACCCAGCAACGTGGGATAGTTCGGATTCTGTGCGGATATGTCATCCGCAGTACTCACCAGCCTCTGTCTCACCTCAACGTTCGTAAGGGTTGGCTCGTGTGACAGTATGAGCGCCGCGGCGCCAGAAACATGAGGACAGGCCATGCTCGTTCCGTTCCAGGATGAATACCCTCCGCCTGTAGAGGAGAGTATTTTCATGCCTGGAGCGGAGATATCGACCATAGGCCCATAGTTTGAAAAATACGCCTTTACATCGTTGTGGTCTGTAGCGGCTACGGTGATCACGTTCGATATATTAGCGGGCTGGTAGCCGCTCGCATCGGCGTTTGAATTTCCGGCGGCAGCGACTATTACACAGCCTTTCGAATGGGCGTAATTCATTGCGTTTATCAGTGTACTGCTCGAACCGCTCCCGCCCCAGCTGTTACTGAGTACATCTGCCCCGTTATCTGCGGCGTACAGCACACAGTTCGATAGCCAGCTTATGTATCCGGAACCGGAATCACTCAGACCTTTCAACGCCATTATTTTCGCATTCGGCGCCATACCGGCTATTCCCCGGGAGTTATTGGTGGCGGCAGCTATAGTTCCAGCGCAATGTGTCCCGTGGCCATGGCCGTCATACGGTGCATTGTCGTTATTCACAAAGTCCCAGCCGACCGTATCATCAACGTAACCATTGCCGTCGTCATCTGCATTATTACCTGCTATCTCGCCGGGATTGGACCACATATTCGCGGCTATATCCGGATGGTCGTGGCTGACGCCTGTGTCGATAACCGCTACAACGATATCCTTGCCGGGGTCATTTTGAGGTGAACCAAAAAGGTCCCACGCCTCGAAGGCCTTGGTCTTTTGGAGTCCCCACATATCCGGGTAGCTTTGACCCCAGGCGCCTTCTTTCCAGTATATGTTGTCGCTTGTAACGTACGTGTCGTTCGGGATATAGCTAACATTAGGCAGAAGCGTGGACGATATATTGACCTTCAGGTCCTCTTCGACCATATCTATCTCATAAAACCTCTCCAGCCTGCCGGTCATCCATTCAACGTACTCCTCGTCCTTATCCACTTCGATGACAAAATAATCGTCAAAATGCTGAGCGCCGTTAGGGGCGTTGGTCCTGTCCTTTATCAGTTTTTCCAGTTTCTTTAGATTATATTTTTCGTCGATCTTGCGCAGTATATATTCATCAAGGTCGCTGCCTTCAACGGACTCTTCTTCTCCCAGCTTAAAAGTGATCCTGTCCGCGACAAAACCTTTGAATTTTATTATAAGGCGGGCCTTACCGCCTTCGGCCGCTGTATCACCCGTTCCCTCACTAGCGTAAGACAAGGCGCTCCCTTGCGCTATAATAAGCGCTAATATTAAAGCACCTGTTATCTTAAGCAGTTTCATTTTATGCATTTTACTCACCTCAAAAAATAAAGGGAATGATAACCGAAGTCACCATTCCCAAAATAAAAAAACACGGCAACCCGGCTATCCTTTCGGACCCGTGGCTTTGCGTCCCGCCTTTTCAAGCGGTTTGCCTTTTTCGTTTATCTAACAGCCTTTCATGTCAAAGTTCAGAATATTGAAACCGCGGCGTTAGCCTCGGCGTAGACCACATCGGGAGATCTGTCATAATCCATGACTAGCGCTCTCATGTCCGTGCCTTCTGCAAATCTGAAAACGTATATATCGGCCATTTCTGCCGGCATGTTGTCTACGCCAGCCGGCCCGATCTTCTTTACGCCTATAAGTCCGTATTTCTGATTCAGCGTATCTAGATACTCTGAGTCTATTTTGATCTCGTCAATTTCAGCTTCAATTTCACCTTCCGGCATCGTGATTATTCCTGGCTCTGTCTTAACTATGATCTCAGTGAGCACCTCCTCGGCGCTGCCCGATTCTGGTGTAGAACCTATACAATATAATAGTAAGAGGCCAAATAGAGCTAATATTGCAGTAATTTTCTTCATGCCTATCCCATTTTTGAGTACGATCTTACATCCATTACAAGTATAGCCCTTCAGATGACATTGTCAATATCGCTATACTGGCTTTTTTTTATCTAATGCCATAACTTGTTATGAGTAAAAGAGTTGCAGGCCAAGATGGCGCTTCGTGCAAATTGACGAAACATGTCGACATAGTTCCCCCGCACGAAATATTCGCGTTTTAATGAAATGCATTGTAACATGTTATAAATGGACGAGTTGCGATTCTTAAGCCATTTAATATTAGATCTTCGTTCTTCATCGTTTTTTCTTACATATCGAGATTGCGCTCTTTCAGGGCGCGGCTGAAATAACGCCCGGTCAATGCGTCGAGATTGGCGGTCAATTCCTGTATGCGCAGCTCCTTTCTCAGCCTGCTGTGCGTATCTACGGTGCTCCCTGACTCGAGCAGCTCTATCTGAAGCCTCCGCCTTTCAAAGTAATAGCTCGTCACTTCGTCCAATATATCGTCCCTCAATTGCACCATAAGCTTGCTCCGGACATCTATCTGCGTCTGGTCCTCATTCCAGATGAGCTTTCCGAGATCCCATGTAAAGGTGATATCCCAGCCGTCTGAGTTTTTGCGCGGTCCCTCAACTGAGTACTGGTGTTTGGAGCTAGTGTATATTTCATATGTGTCAGCTTCGCTCTTGTCCAGGCCAATATTCATTCGCGGCATAATAGCGCTTATCCCGGCCCTTCTCCTCCACTCGGCTATCTTTGCCGGATGGACCTCCGCGTATCTTATGGCAGCGTCTTGGACGGCGTGGACAGGCGGCTCATATTGAAAATAGTCAAGCGCGTTCAGCGACTCTATGGCTATTCTTTCGACATCGGTCCCCACTGTGACGGATCTATACAGATGGTGGTCCGCAGCAAGCCATAATGAGTTCCTGGGGTCAAGGTCATAGGCGATAGACCTTGCATCGTGAAGAGGGTCCGGTCCCTCAAAGCGCCTCCAGGAACCCTCGTAATAAAAAAGGCCTGTATCTGTAACCGCATAAAGCTGGCAGCCGCCGTATGGTAGTTCTTTCAGCGAGATTATATCATTGTCAAGAAGGCCTTCATCATCAAAGCGGCGGAATGTATCACCGGTGTCATCTGAAAAGAATATACCATTCCGCGTACCCATATAAATACGCTCATCGCTCTTGTGCGATATTGCCACGCATCTGACTTCAGGTCCCGCTCTATCCGCTACCACGTCTTCTCCGACTGCCGCATAGTCCCCCTGCCATGAACCGGGCAATCTTTTCCAGTGATCACCATTGTATTTGAATGCGCCTTTGTCCGTAGTTATAAAGATAGGGGAATCTTCCTTTTCCAGCGCTGAAACAGAGTGTACGCTGTATTTGGATGGTGTGCCGGGAAAGCGCCTCCAGCTTCCGCCGTTGTCCCGACTGAAGAACAATCCGCCTTTAGTGGCTGCAAATATACCCCGGGCTGATACGCAGACGTCTTTGACCTCTTTTCTTCTGCCCCATCCGGTGAATATGCGGCGCCAGGTCCTCCGGCCTTTCTCTTTTGTAAAGATGCCGTTATCAGTTCCGAGATAGAGCGCCTCCGGGCGGGCTGGGTCGACAGCGACACAATTTATGCGGCCATAATTTATGTCTATGGGGATAGCTTTCCATGCAGTTGAGGCCTGCACAGAAGATGGGGATAAAGAAGCGATCAGAAGCAATACGGTGAATCTTTTCATATAATCTCCTTTCACTTTGTTAAAGGTGATTATACTGTTGCCTGCGGTGGGAATCAAACAAGATAACAAAATTTTGATATTTCTAACAATATCCTTAAATTATCTCTTCTTCCTTACTCCTCTTGCAGGCCTTTTTCTCGAGCGACTCGATCTGGTGGGTTTCTTTACAGGCCCCTTCGCGTTCGATCTCTTAGCTTTATAGGACGGTTTCTTTTTGTTAGGGTTCCCTTTCGGCTTCCCGCGTGCCTGCATCGGTTTCTGGTAATGGCCGGGCTTATCAGGCGCCTTTTTTCCCGGTGCGTATCTTGATCTGTCTGGCCCTCTTCCTGCCCCCTTGCTGCCTTCATTTCCTTGGCGGGATAATGGCGGTTTGCTGCCAGGTCCGCCTCTAGGCCTTTTAGGTCCAGGCGTCTTTCCTCCCGGACGACCAGGCTTGCCTGGCCCCCCGCTGGGTCTGTTTTTGCCGGGTCTTCCATATCCTAAAGATCCCGACTTCTTACCAGTTATGCCGCCAATTCCAGCCGGCGCCATGAACCTCTTCCTCTTCATGCGGTCTGATCTCTTGAAAGCCCCTGGCAGAGCCTTTCTCTTGGATATTACACCCCTGGCGCGGCGTGAAACATTATCTCTTAAGGCTATTAATTCGTTATGTCTTTTTGCATGAAACTTGACAGGCTTTCCTGGCGCCTTGAACCTTTTCACCGCAGTCTTATTGCCGGGTCTAACTATCGTCCTGGCTTTCATGCGCGAGCCGTCTTGGTTTAACCCCGCTACATATGTGTCTCCCGCGACCGACTCCACCTGTGTTTCAGTGCCATCGAACTTTGTTACCCAGTCCGTTCCTCTTGCGCCACATACAGCAGTCGGGGTTTTTATTTCGAATGCAGAGCCCTCAGGCAAGTTGTCGATAATTGAATAGATCTCACCTTTTATAAGGCTTATCTTCTCATCTTCTTCCAACAGGATTTCTGCCTCGGTAAGGGGTTCGAGGCGTATGACGTTCTCACCGTCCTCATCAAAGGCAAATTCCGCAGAGGAATCGGCCTCGGTCTTGATCTTGTCTCCCGGCAAAAGGAATGTATCCTCCTGCAGGTGCTGCCACTCTTCGGCCCCCTCCAGAAGCATTATCGGTTCCCCGGAGACCTCAGTCACCTCAATGCCCGCTTCATCTTCAGCGCGCAGCGCTTCCGCCTGCAGTACAAAGGCCGCCGCGAGAAAAACCGCCAAAAGAACCTGTATCTTTCTTCCGATGTAACGCATCTCAACCCCCATCATCTCAGAGCGGACCTTCCGCCATTCCTATCCGCTCCTTGAATGCACATGAAAAACGAGTTTTCGTTATTAACGATGATGCCGATTTGCTATTTCTTTTCCGATAAATGCTGAAAAGACCTTTGCGCCTTTGTGATTTAAATGATTCTTATCCCAGAAATGACCGGGTGACAGCTGCAAGCGGTCTAATTTTATACTGGAAGAATCTAAAAAAGCAATACCGTATTCTTGCGCAATTTTTCTATATATCGCATACGAACCGGTTTTTACGCTGTCCAGACTCGGCATTTCAACGAAGATCATGTCGATCGAATTACTCTTTGCTTCACGGACAAAGTCCAGCAGCAGTCTTTCGCCGTTTTTTGAATCAAAAAAAGTATTTGAAACCCTCTCTCCAGGCGTTCTTGTTCTGTCTTTAGAGGAATTCCCGATCAAGGGTTTGTAACCTTTATGCGTATCATAGTCGATAAAAAGCCTTGAAAGGCATGTTATAAGCAGAGAATTATATCTTATTGCCCTGCTCAGGATATATTTTGCCCTTAAATGGAACGGGTATAACTCAAACAGTTCCCTGATCTTCTCGTTATACAGGTACGGGGCAAGGCTATAAAGTGCTGATCTTTCATCGGATAAGGGCATTACCTGAACAACAAACATCTTAGGTTGGTATTCAGAGATTATGAGCACCTCCGCTCCTCTTGAATAGACTATACCCCTGCCATCGCAAGATATGTTATAACTGGTCAGTCCGGTTTCTCCCATTATTAAATCAGGATTCACGCCGTGCAATAACCTTGAGTTCCCAAAGAAGACAATCTCTGGCTTGCTCTTTATCAGCTTATTATGCAGATAATCTGTCTTTTTAAATAAGACTGTAAAAAGACCGTAGAGAAAGTGATCCAATACCAAAAAAATCAGGACAAAAATAATTGTTTTTAATATAACTTTTTTCATCAGAATTGGAAATATATAAATTGCTCTCCCTTAACTACTCCAAAGAGAATGATCAGAAAAACAACAAGATAGCAAACTCCCCATTGAGCGATTGTAGAACTAAATCGCAGGACGTCTCCGTTAGGTTTTAAGCGGCCTTTTTGTTCCATAAATGCAACGAATGCGATACCCATCACACCATAGATAAGGTAACTCCTGCTTCCTACAAAAAAATGCAAGGGGTGAACGAATATGCTTTTCAATATATAGAGGGCTTCGGTTATATTTGCAGCCCTAAAAAAAACCCACGTTAAAACCACAAGAAAAAAAGTGACGGCGGTACTTACAATTTTGAAAGAAAAAGCCGTACTTACTCTCTTTATCGGCCGCGCCTTGATCGCGCGGCTCGCTATCTTGCTCAATATTATAAACATGCCATGTAAAGCACCCCAAAGTAAAAAAGTCCAATTCGCGCCATGCCACAGCCCGCCTAGTAGCATTGTTATAAAAATGTTTCTATAAGTCTTGATCTCGCCTTTTCTATTGCCGCCCAAAGGTATGTAGAGATAATCCCTTAACCAGGATGACAAGCTAATGTGCCATCTCCTCCAGAATTCTCTAACATTGCCTGCAAAATATGGATTTTTGAAATTAACCATTATATCAAAACCCAAAAGCTTGGCCACGCCCCTTGCAATGGTGGAATATCCGGAAAAGTCACAATAAATTTGAAAAGCAAAAAAGAAAGT
>CAZKWI010000065.1:0-10763 GCA_964556455.1 uncultured Planctomycetia bacterium
AAATTTTCCGCCGCTAAAATTTGGCCTTTCTGCTTATGAGGATGGTGGCGTTTTTGTTATTTAGGGTGGGTTTTTATCATCAATAACAGCAAGTTGGACATATGGTTAAACCGCCCTGAGCAGGTCCCTCAGCCGTTCTATGTCGCATTCTATCTTCTGGGCAGGCGGCAGGTCTATGAATATACGCCTTACCTTTTCGCTTATCAGGGCCTTTATGTCATCTATTGAGCCTTCGCGCAGTACGGCCGAAAGGTCCTTGAAGCTGTTTTTGCCTCTCAAAAGAAGGTCCCTGAAGTAGTTTTCGCCTGTCAAAAGCATATGGTAACCATCTATAAAACGGAAGAGTGGATCGTAATCCGCGAGATTATACTCGTCAGCCTCTATATTTTCGGGTATAAGGCTTCCCGCGAAGGCTATATTAAGGAAACCTATAAGCCTCGGCATGGTATTTATATCTGCCTCCGCATCTACGGAACACGAGCCTATGCGGCTCTCAGGGCCACGTACGCCTTTTCTGCCGGCAGTTATAGCTACAAGACCGTTATCTTTTCCTCCATTTGGCACAAAACTCCCTGTTATCAATCCTCCTGTGCGAATGTTTATTATTGTAAGCCAGCTTTTTATCGCTTCCTCCAGGGCTTCGCGCTTACCCGGATCTAACGGCATCCTGCTATTATCGATTTGGATATCGAGCTCTATTTCGTTTGAAACAACGGCATCTATAATATCCCCGTCCAGAAGCTTAAGGAGCTTGTCGATATCTTCTTTTACCATTTCATCGCTCTGTGTAGTCGTGGTGCGACCGACTGCGCCATGGGAATCCTCGGAGGATGTAACCTTCACGGCACTCTCGACTGCGGCGCTAGTAGTTGACGTGCGCGCTACGGATGGTTGGAGTGAACTCAATTCCTTCTCGTAAAAGTCCACGCCTTCTGGCTGGTGTGCTTCATCAGGTTGCATTTCAACAGTTGAGGTGCGGCTGGCAGGCCTTGAGGATAATGGGCCAGTCATGCCTTTCCTGCAGAAGATAGGGGTGATTGCGTTTTTGCGGAGTGCCTCGTGCACAGCCGCTTCTTTTTCGTCGCGTACGCCTACACACAGGACATACTCGTTTCGGAGATCCAGCCTCTTTATATCGTCCTCTATTGCCCTGTCGATATCCCTGTCCTTCCCGAAGATGCCCTCGGTCCTCTCCCTGTACCGCCTGTTCCTTGCCTCGTCGTAAAAATAAGGGTCGTATTCGGCATTCCTTCTGCTTTCCCTCAGCGATAGGGCCTCCTCGTATTTATCCCTGAATATCGCGAGGATCCGGTGAGGCCTTCTTTCCCGTGACCTTATATCGATCTCATGCAGCTTTCCGCCATTCGGCATCACGAAGATAAGCTTATCCTGCTCTGTCTCTCTCTTTTTACTGACGCGGTTTTTGAATAAGACCACTACCATGGCCGCGGCGAAGCCTTCTATCCATCTTTCGGCAAACTCATTATCAAAGAGTGTGGGCATGTTGAGCAGCATACTTGCTTTTCTCTTCACGTCTTTTTGATAGACCCTTTTCATATCCTTACCGGCCCTCGCGCTCGACCATTCGTCCTTCCTGGCGTGCTCGCCCGGCTGTATCTCGTCGAGATGGCTGAATTCAGTCCCGTCCGGAGCAGTCTGTTTTATAAATGCGCCGTCGGGCTTAAGGAAATATGATTCTATGGTCTCTATATCCAGGTGTTTAATCCTGTCTATCGCCTCCGCTATTTCCTGGGTCACTTCCCGGGCATCTCTTACAACACCCTCTTCTGTTTCGCCTTCCAGGTTCTTTTCCTTACAGTACTTCCTCAAGATATCCCGCAGCCTGGCGTAAAAAGTCTCGGGAGCCGTATTTTCATCGATCGCTCTTACATGGGTGAGGATGGCCCTGTTCATGACCTTACGTGTCATATTTTTTCGGGAGTCCTTCGCGAAGAGAAAGCCGAGCGTCCTTAAATTCTTCAGGTGTGTATACCACCTGCGGGGCGCGTCAGGCTGCTCTATGGCTATACAGCGAACTGCGTCGAATATAGCCCTCTGTGGTTCAGTAAGGCCGGACCGCAATTCTTCTAATTGGGCCTTCTCTTCGTCGGTCAGCTCTCTCCCGGTCACCGGCATTATCTCATCGAGGAACTGCCTGGCGACAGCCGCCTCTTCGCCTGTGAACCACGGGTTCTCTGACCAGATGCGGCCGACGATCTTCTTTTCCGAGGACTCTTTATATCTATATCTTTCCCTTACTCTATCTGCTATATAGCTCAGTGTTGATAGAATGCTCCACGCCAATAAGGCTACTCCGATCACGTCATGGGTAAATTCCTGCCAGAAGAGCCTGTAAGGTGAGACCGGCGAGACGGTCACTTCAATATTGTTCTCGAAAATCTCCGCCAGCCTGTTATTTATCCCTCTCCACTTTACAAGGTTTTTGTGCCACTCATTATCCCATAATGGCGGGTCATAACTGACCTTAAAACCCTCCCAGTTCCTCCTTAAAAGCATGGCCGCTTTGTGCGCCCAGTGCAGCCGGTTAAGAGCGGAGAACTCTACATCGAAATACTTATCTTCCATGCCGCACTGGCTACGCAGGAATGCGAACGCTCCCTGCAGGCTACTAATGTGCAGTACGGATCTTCCTCTTTCTTCATAAGGAATGTTGTGTGTAGTTATTAATGCCGACAACTTATCCATTTCTTCAGCATATGCGACATAACCTTCTATGTTTTCTGCATGTGTCTTCAGAAACACGTTGAGGGCGGCGACTCTGCTCTGGTACCGGTGCCCGAAATTACACTGCAGGAGGTGCGGGTCGCTTGAGGCGGGGATGCCGTGTTCTTCTTTTAGGTGCTGGATTTAATCGGATATGATCCTGTTCCACTGTGCTTCGGTAAAGCCGCAGGTCTCTATTATTTGCTTCATGCGTTGGTCAGAGCTCCGACCTTCTTCAAGATCATAAAGGCATTCTATTATGATATGGCCGGCTGAGACCGCCTCCAGGAATCTGTAAAGCTCCTCTTCGTTATACTGTTGCAGGATCCATATATTTTCTCGTATAACTTTCAGCGCTTTTTCAAGATCGAAATTATGCCTGGGACTGGGTTGATCAACGCTATATGGATCCAGACCTACGTTATCCAGAACACGATGCAGAGAGGTCCAGGCACGCGTCATTCTGCGTTTTGTAAGCGCTTCGCATGCCTGCCACAAAAGATCCGGCCTGCCTTCGCCTATATGTGGATACACGCGGAATGAACCTGTGTTATAGAGTGCCTCGAGGCGCTCAAGATAATTCACGCCCGCGCCTTCTTTTGGCTCAAAATAGCATATGTCGTTAACGTATAGCGCCACGCCGAATGGTGTCTCCTTAACCGCTATCTCGTACGGAAGCGTATCCCAGGTAATCTTGCCCACATCGCCGATACTAGAGAGCGGGCCGGTCAGTCTAAATCCGCCTCCTTCGACAGGCGATGTGACGAGCCAGCGGCCATCGCTTATTACAGCCGCCTTATCAGGCCAATACGGGAACTTTTCAGAAGCAAGGCCGCCTTTGTCCGCCAGCGGGCCCTTAAATGCATAATTATCTCCGTCTCTGACCAGGCCGCAGAATGAACCGTTGGGCGCCATGATGGGCTTATCCAGGAAAACCTGCCTGGAGCTTCTGGCTCTGACTGCGATCGGCCCTGTTACTTTCCATAAGGTTCCCGGGGATTCTGTCGTTATAAGAGTACCTTCTGTCGTATACCGCTGAATAACCCCCCAGTTGAGCATGGTACTGCCATCCGCCCTTGTCTCGCCCTCCGTGCCCCCTATTGAATAACTCGCTATCCACGATCCGTCAGGCAGGATGATAAAACCTCCCATGGTTGAATCATCACGCTTTGTCATGCCCGCTGAGTTTAATCCGCTACCTAAGACTTTCAGGAAAGCCCAGGAATCCCCTTTGTCAATTACGGCGAAGCATGTGTCATCAGGCAGGAGCTCCACATGTAAGATCTCCTTAATTTTATCTAAATGTGCCGTTTTGGCGACAGGGCCTACGCAAATTTGAACGGCGTTGACCGGCCAAGTGTTGGCGGTAGGCGACTCGGAAACTTCGTAACAGGTCAGGACTACCAGGCCTTCAGGATGCACCTCATCTATCCTTCTTACTGTGCGGTACTCATTGCCCATTGCTTCTGTTGGAGGTATTCTCTCTGTAAGATTCAACTTTGTGGCGATCGGGCCTATAAAGCCCTGGGTCCCGTCACCGAAGGCAACTACAGCCAGCCAGTCCCCGTCCGGGGTAAAGGCATAGTCGGTCAGCACTACACTCGTCATGGTAGCGGTATCTACGCCTTCGGGCAATGCTTCGGTAATATCATTGCGAAATTGCTCCGCATGCGTCCCGCAAAGTTCCGTAGATTCCGTCTCTCTATTGTACCAACTCCCAAGCCAGGTCCCGTCAGAAAAAACTACCGGGTCGTCCACCCTCACAGCATAACTTTGGCCATGCAGGAGGCGCCTCCCCCTAAGGGCAAGTGTACCGACATATCCCTGCGTGCCGTCTTCGTATTCCACGACCGCTATCCACTTGCCGTTCGGCAATACTCTTATAGACTCCTCGCGCACATATCTTATATTTGTTATTATATTCAGCATTAATTCCGTTTTTTCCGCGAGAGGGCCTATGAATTTCCATCCTTCGTCATCCCGCTCAACGCAGGCGAGCCACTCGCCGTTAAGCGCTGTGTAAAGGCCTTTAAAGCCACTGTATATGATGGTCCTGTATTCGTCAGTTCCCTCGCCTCTCAGTTCGTAGCAGTCGCCCGCGTAATTTATCACAGCGATACCGTTTGAATAATCGACCACGTTCACAGGTACATGCGATGGTATTTCTATCCTTTCGCCGGTAACGGTATCTATGACGAATCTTTCTTTCTTGTATCCCCTCACTATCTTCATACCGTTTTTGTATGTGGTTTCATATACTATATCATTTCTTGAAAGCGGTACCACTCCAACGGATATTACCAGATTCCCCTGCGTATCAAAGGTATAGCTTTCAACCCATTCTCCGACAGGCACTTCGATTATAATGATATCCTCTTCCGGTTTTTTGCCCGAGCTCGGCCTGTAATTCATCCCCGGCGGATATACATGCTTCGGGAATGGCTCAGACAGCTTCCGGCCATTTTCCGCGGCAAAGTCTTCGATCTTCTCAAAAAGCTGCGCTCTGGCGTCTAAAATATCTCTTTCAAGGCGGGCGAAGGCCACCGTATCGCCTACGTAGAACGCTCTCTGGTTGTTACGGTCCTCGATTCTTTCTAGTATCCTGAAGAGAAAATGTCCCAAGGCCATCAGCTGGAGGTCATTCCCTGCGTTTTGAGCGGTAAATTCGAATTGTCTGCAGACTTCCAGTAAAGACTCTATATCCGGCAGGCAGTTATTTAAATCGACATCGACGTCACTTAACACAGGTATAGCGTTCAATTTGCGGTCGTATTCACCGAGCAGCCTTTCATAGGAACCTCTTGAGCTTTCAAGGGTCGTTACTGCCACCTCTGCCATTTCAGCCTCGGCCCTGGCGATCTCTTCTTCCAGCTCCTTTTCCTTCTCCCCAAGCCTAAGCTTTTCGTATAAGATCTCGAGCTCCTGGAGCGCGCGCTCTGCTCTTTTTCTTATGTGCTCCAGCTCTTTCCGCCATTCGCGGTCTGTGGCGCGCTTTCCGAAAAGAGGCGAAGTTGCGCCAAGAAGGGCGGTCGCTTCTTCTATGCCGTCCGGCGTCTCGCCCCTGGCATGCATCTCGCCTTGGTGGTATGTCGCGTTTCCATCAGCGTCCATAAGGCCTACCTCGATAGCCATAGCCGCATCCAGCTCATGGGACAAAGACGCATCTGCCAGAATAGCCCCATCACATTTTACGGCGAAAAGTTTGAATGTTATCCTGATAAAGTTGTCTTCTTCTCCCATCAGCTCATCAATAAGAGGATTGGTGGTATAATAGAGTCTCTTCATAATCCCGTTTTTAACTTCTTTTCTTTGTTCAAGTGGTAACTTCTTTGCGAGATCCAGAATGCGCTGCACTGCATCCGGCAGGCTGTCTCTCCATGTATCCCCGGCTTTCTCGTCTATTTCTATGACACCTATCTTCTTCAGTTCGCCCGGTTTTGCGGGCGCTACGCCTACTCTAAAGAGATTGCCGGGCTCTCTGTCGAATTTCACCACCCAGACTCTGTTCGCGGTATCATAATAGACACTTCCCTTTACGCCAGGGTTCTCTGTGTGAATATCCACCACTACATGGCCCGGGGGCATGAGGATGACCGTTTCTCGTGCGTTGTATGCGGCCATGGCAACCCATCCTGAAGGCGTCCTTGCGCTATCGAGTTTCCAGCTCTGCCATTTAGGCTCAACCGGTGAATACTCGCCGGTTACGGGATTGATCCTTGAATAACCTGCCTTGCCCAGGTATCTGATATTCCCCTTAACGCTGGCGATCCATGGGCCCATTTCAGTATTGCCGCCCCCGTGCGTAACCTTATCCGGTCCTATATCATTTATAGCGAGCCGCGCGTCTCCTCTCCCAAAAAGCCCGCCTTCCAATCCGGGGAATCCGCTAAAGCCATCATCGGTCCTTTCGGGTAGGGCGGGGGCCGGTCTTTCCTGCATAGGGCTCCATTCCTGGGGAACAGGCGGCGTTCTTCTCTCTTCTTCCGTGAGTGTGATATCCTCAAGCCCGGACGCTTCGCTGCGTATATCGGCCAATTGCGCGGTAAGTTCCTGTGGCGGGGCCATCTTTTCATCAAGTTGGGTTTGGGATTCGGCTATTTTATTCTTCTCATCCTCAAGGGCTTCCTTGCGCTTATTTATGTTTTCGATGACGGCGGCTCTTCTCTTTTTGGCTTCCTCGCTGTCCACACCCATCGCGTTAACAGTGTCTATTATTTCGTTCAGGAGGGCATGTTGAGATACTAACAGATCTTCCTTAGAAGGAGGAGGTGTTTGAGTATCTTCTACCAGCTTTGCAATCTCTATGGCAGTCAGCGCTGGTGGCGCTCTCGGCGCCTTCGGAGTTGCGGGCTCTGTTCCCGCCTTCGGCATAAGTATCATTAAGACGGCCCAGATTATACTGGCGCCGGCAAGTATCTTTACA
This sequence comes from uncultured Planctomycetia bacterium, assembly GCA_964556455.1. Lineage (GTDB taxonomy): Bacteria > Omnitrophota > Gorgyraeia > JABMRJ01 > JABMRJ01 > CAZKWI01. The sequence continues at coordinate 7,148 of CAZKWI010000065.1, forward strand.
GCGGCTATTGCGCCTGAACCTATCCTCAATATCATGAAATCCCTGCCCACGCTTTTTGAAAGTAGATCCTGTGCGGTTTCGTCAAATCTTAAGGCTGTGGTGATATTTCCCAATGAATGCGGTAGCTCTATGGCAATGTCATAATCGTGCTTCACTCTTCGCTCTTCTTCCGACTTCCTATTCTCTGTCATTGTTTCAAATACATCTTGCGCGCTTCCTTCTATAAGGCGTTCGGAGGTAGTGGGAAAATATGAGCCTATTACACGCCTGAAGGCCTTGGCCTGCTGGTCACCGCCATCCAGGAAGACCCGCGCGGTAAGGCATCTTTCAAAAGAACCCTCCGCGTCAATTGTCAAAGTTGCCAGCTCTTTCATGAAGGCCGCTTTAAGGTCGCTTTTGAAAGCATTCAGACTGTTTAATTCCGGCATTAACTTTGCCGCTTCGCCCGATACTTCATCCACGCTTCTCTTTTGCTCTTCTATCCTTTCTTTCGCAGCTACAAAACGGGATGCCCACTTTATGCCGCCTTCTCTCTGGGCCTGCCATCTTTCCCACACGCTGCCTGCGCGCCTCTCCGCTTTTTCAGCCATCCTTGGAGATACCGGCGCGATCGTTATTACATCACCTGATGGTGTAGACTTTCTCGAATATTCTACAGGCCAGCTTAAGTCTTCGAGCACAGTAAAGATGTCCATAATATCCCTGTGTATTAGGTCCAATCTCCGGCTGTAATCATCCAAAACCTCATGCGCCACGCTCCACCTGCTGAGCATCTTAAGATATAACTCGACGCGCTTCCTTACGACTCTATAACTCCTTTCCACCCTTCTTCTGTGCCACAAGCCATGCTGCAATATTTTCTGAGCTTCTTTGCGGACGGCCCGCGCATAGCTATTCTCCAGCCTGGCCATGTTACCCAAAACCCAGGCGACATCATAGCTCATTACCACTTCCTCCCGCGCCGGTTCAGTAACAGTTGTTGCGGTGCGGGCGGGTTTTTGCACTACCGGAGAACTTGCCACAAATTCATGGTTTACTACGGTTTCGCTAGCTGCGGATTCGCGGTTGCGCACCCTCTTCAGGGTATCCAGATCGCTCCTATCATGCCCGTAAGTGATATTAGTAATAGTGAAGACACATATTAGTAGGCAGGCTACGGCCTTGCATAACACGTTATGCTTAAACGAGACAAGAGATGTTATGCTGTTTGGCTTGTTGCCATTCACCTGTAGTATTTTGTGTCTTCCGACCTTCATAGTTTGTTAGTTTCTCCTTGTTTGTAGGGTCGAGAATTGGCGCGTATATAACTTCTACGTCTCCAACTCCCGCCACATCAAACGCAGCATACTGATTTCCAGTACTGCGCTTTCCTGCGGGCTTCGTCCAAAGGTTTATGAGACCTATCCGGCTGGTTGCGCTCTGTAATATCTTACCCTGTAGTCATTGTATAGCCTCAGGGTTTGGTAAATCCAGGCGCTACTCCACCTATTCCAGCCGAAGCCCGGCAGATTCCTTGCACGCATCATATGCCTGCGAACCTTTCTCTCCACCCACTCTTTGACATATCCAAAACAGCGGCTGGAGTGTCCGATTCTAAAGTAGTTTACCCATCCTCGCAGTATGACATTGATTGCTTCTATTACTCTTGTCACAGGCTGCGAGACATTCCTACGGAAGACCTCCTTCAGTTTGCGTAGTAGCGCTGTCCGTGCCTTCATCTTGGGCACATAGCGCACTGAGTGCTTACCTTGGAGGGTCTTGGTTCGCCTGTAATCAAATCCAAGAAAACCAAATCTTCCATTCTTTGCAAGGTCTACTACTTGCATCTTCTCTCGATTTACTTCAATACCGAGTTTTGCCAATTCTTCAAGAAGGCGTCTGTATACAATCCTTACAAGCCAGTCCCACCTCTGAAAGTGGTCGATGAGGATTACCAGGTCATCAGCAAATCGGGCATACTCGATGTGGTAGTATTGTCCTCTCTTGGTGTATCTCTTTGCCCGCTCAAGCATCTTATCTACCTCGTTTAGGTAGATATTGGCTAAGAGTGGGGAGATGACCCCGCCTTGCGGTATGCCTCGTCTTCCTCCTGCTTTCACAATAAGCTTTAAGAGCCGCATGATGTCATCATCTTTGATACGTTCAGCTACCCTCTTAAAGAGGATATCATGCCGAACGTTGTCAAAGAAGCATTTTAGGTCTATATCAATGACTCTTGTCTTACCGTGTACCACCGCATGTGCTACACGTTCTACTGCTTCGTGGGCTGACCTCTTGGGTCTGTAGCCATACGAACCATCTTGAAAGTCGGCTTCAAAGATTGGCTCCAGGATAAGCTTGAGGGCCCCCTGGACTATGCGGTCTCGAATGGTTGGAATCCCAAGGATTCTTACTTTACCGTTTCCTTTGGGAATCTCTTTCCTTCGATACCGCATAGGTCGATATGCGCCGGAGGCTAATTCAGCCCGTATCCCGCTAAGGAAGATATCAAGGTCAGCCTCTTCTATAGCCTCGAATGTAACGCCGTCAACCCCAGGTGCTCCATTATTCTTCTTAGCCATATAATAAGCTTCTTTTAATATCTCCATTTTAGAGATATGGACATAAAGCCCCCAGAATCGCCAAGACTTATCAGCCTTCGCCTTTAAGTATATCTTCCTTCTCAGGTCTTGCAGATTAACGGACATCTTTATCATCCTGCCCCTGCCTCCCAATATTGTCGGAATAATACCCGCAGTAGGGCTCCCTGGACATTACTCCAGTTCCTAGCTACTACGAGCCCATCCGCCACCCTCTCGCCTTAGGCTCACTTCCCCGTGTATTTGGTTATAGAGCCTGCTTTCTTCCACCGATTTCTCGGGTGGGACGAGGAGGGCTTCTCCAGTCGCTTAGTATATCCTTGTCATCGTGTCGTCGCTAACACCCCGCCGGAGCGGCTTACTGCCATACGCCAGGCTTGCAGTGGGCCATACTGTCTTCGCTTCCAGACCAGAAGCTCGACCTCCGAATCTAACCACTCTCGAGGCTACCTCTGCGTTCACTCGTGTTACAACCCGATAACTCGCTCACCGTCCTTAAAGACGGCTTTGTCAATGGGCATCAGAAGTGCTGGTTTCCCTCACACTCTGCCATTCAAGCTACTGGGCTTCTGGCTCTTACCCAGGTAAGACTAATTCTCACTGAACATACCAGCTTTCTCTGGACACGCGGCCTGGGGCGGCACTACCCAACTAAGGGAAGGATAGCGCCACCTTAGTAATCCAGACCAATTGCAACTCCATGCCATCCCTATAGATAGAAAAAAGCCAAGTTAGTCCTATAGCTAGGTAACTTGGCTTTCTAGATGTAATAGCTTCTAGACCCTTAGTTTTGCGCCCCTATGTTACCATAGGTTTGCCTTTATCTAGAATATTACTTTCTTAATATGTATAATAAGTATATCATATAATCTGGACAAGTCAATAGGCTATATCTACATTTTTGAATGATTAACAAATTTTATGTAACATATTTGTTTGCAACTAGTTACGGTTAATCGGCTACTAAATAACTCTAAATAATAAAAACGCCACCATCCTCATAAGCAGAAAGGCCAAATTTTAGCGGCGGAAAATTT
>CAZKWI010000066.1:0-10526 GCA_964556455.1 uncultured Planctomycetia bacterium
ACATCCGGACATTTCTAAATGTGTCAAAATAGGACATTTCTAAATGTGCTTGACAATAAAAAGTTATCTGTTTGATTTTCTATCCCGTATATTGTATAATAAACACCGCATATGCCGAGGAAAAAGATATTAGTCGTTGATGATGAACTGGACCTGGTAGAGACCCTCACCATGAGGCTCGAGGCGAACGATTATGAGGTCATAAGCGCCTCAAACGGGGAGGACGCGCTCAAGAAGGCGAAGAGCGACAAGCCGGACCTTGTTCTCCTGGATGTCATGATGCCGCCTCCCAACGGCTACAAAGTCTGCCGCATGCTTAAGGACGACCCCGAGCATAAGAGCTTACCCGTCATACTCCTCACCGCCAAAGGCTCGGACAGCGATAAATTCTGGGGCACGGAATCAGGCGCTGACGCCTATGTCACAAAGCCGTATAATTCACAGGAACTTCTGGAGAAGATAAGATCCCTGATAAAGTGACCAACGGGCTGTTTACGTATATCACATCCAACATGGATGTGCGTTACTTCGGGTACGGCTATCTCTTCGCGAGCCTTGTCACGCTCGCGGTCGCTTTCTTTACGCTCGATAACAGGATAAACCGCCTTGAATATATAACGTTCGCGCTGCAGCCCGTGGCGGTGCACAGGGAAGAAGAAGTAGTTTAAGGAGGACTGAATATGGGCAGGGGTCTGAAAAAGATAATAGCGGTAGGAGAGAAGAAGTTCGCGAATAAGCTGAAAGACGTCTTGTCGCCGTTGGGCGTCGAGATAATCGACAAAAGGCCGAACAGTTACGTAAAAGACGCTCTCGGGAGGAACATCAGGCTCATCTTTATAGACGAGGATGACTGCCGCCCGAACAAGGCGTTATGGAACAGGGTCATTGAAAAATCGGAGAAGCTGAAGAGGGATTTTATAATGATCTCATCGAACCCTTCTGTCCGGGCGATAACTGAGGCGAACGCGGCCGGGGCTTTTGATTACATCATAAGCCCGTACAACACGAGAGAATTCATAGCGCGTTACAACGCGGCGATGGATAAGAAGATCCGGATAACCTGCATAGGGGGTGGGACAGGCCTTTTTCACATACTGCTCGGTCTGAAAAAGCTGCCGGGGATCCTTCTTGCCTCCGTAGTAAGCATGAGCGATGACGGAGGGTCTTCGGGTAAGCTGAGGACATCCTTCGGCATGCTGCCTCCGGGGGACGTGAGGAGGAGCCTTGTAGCTCTTTCGAACGCGCCGGAGATAATGAACATGGTGGTGCAATACAGATTCCTTAAGGGCGAAGGCGTGAAAGGGCACAGCTTCGGCAATCTCTTCTTGACCGCCCTCTCTGAAATAAAAGGCTCTCTTCCGGAGGCGGTGAAGGCGCTCGGCGACATACTTAACATACAGGGCATAGTCCTTCCCGTAACGGACGAGAATATTTCTCTCTGTGCGCTCTTCGAGGACGGAACGGTGATAAAAGGTGAGAGCAATATCGATCTGGGCCAGGGGCGGGACAAGGACCTTCACATAAAAAAGGTATGGCATGAACCGAAATGCGACGTCAATTTAGGCGCCTTTTCATCTATTATAAATTCAGATTTTGTAATGATAGGCCCGGGGGACCTGTATACCAGCGTTATAACAAACCTGCTCGTAAGCGGCGTAAAGGAGGCTGTGAGCCGGACCAAGGCGAAGAAGATATACCTTTGCAACCTCATGACAAAGCCGGGAGAGACCACCGGTTATGGCGCCGCGGATCACGTGAGAGAGATCGTCAGATATCTCGGCACGGACATTCTCGACTACGTGGTCATATCCAACAGCCGGCTTTCACAAAAATCTATAGAAGAATACGCCAAAATGGGCCAGTCTCCCGTCGATCCCGGAAAGATACAAGGCATATGCAGGACCACCAAGGCTAAGGTGATCTTCGCGGACATAGGCCACGAGCTGGAGCTCGTCCGTCACGACAGCGCTAAGATACAAAAAGAGACCGCTAAGATACTGAAACGAAAAAAAAGATAAGGTCGGGCTTGAGCAGGAAAACTCCACTTTTACTTTTAATGGGCGCAGTGTTTTTTTTACCGTTCAACAAGGATGTGAGGCGATGAATAAGTTTACCCCTCCCGAAGGGAAGACCATTCTCATAATAGGCCAGGATACGGATACGTTCGATAATTATATATCCGATATCGGCATAAGGCCCGCGGGCTTTATGAGCTATATATCTATCCAGCAGATGACGGGGCTCTATGAGCCTCTCGACGTGGGCAGCGGCCCGCTGCACCTGCAGTATTATCTGGATAATTACAAGGACCCTATGGTGGTCCAGATAGGCCTCTACATGGTAGGCGGACTGGAAGGTACGATAGGGGGACTGTACGATAAAAACATAGAGAAACTCGCGAAATGGCTGAAAGGATCGAACAGGCCGGTTTTTCTGAGGATAGGCTATGAGTTTGATTTTCCGGATAACCGGTATGAGCCTGAAAAGTACGTGAAGGCATACAGGCATATAGTGGATAGACTGAGGGCCGCAGGTGTGGACAATACAGCCTATGTGTGGCACTCTTATATTTCTCACATAACGCGCCCTGTCACCGACTGGTACCCCGGGGATGATTATGTAGACTGGTTCGCGATGTCTTATTTCGGCGGCAGGACGAAATATATGGATTCAATGGCTGAGCTTGCCGAAAAACACGGCAAGCCGTTCATGATAGCTGAATCGAGCCCCCACGGTATAGGCGTAGGTGAGCCGTGGGAGAGATGGTTCGGGCCGTTCTTTAAATTCATAGAAGAAAAGGGCGTTGACGCAGTATCCTATATAAACGCGAACTGGGACGCACAGGCCCAATGGAAAGACTGGAACTGGAAGGACGGGCGTGTCCAGGCGAATCCGGAGATAAAAAAGAGGTGGCTTGCCGAGATAAAAAAGAAAAGATACCTCCATTCTTCGAAAGACCTTTACAAAATTCTTGGGTATTAGCAGGAGGAGATTATATGAAGTCGATCTTCAAGAACCCCATATCACGCAGGAGTTTTATAAAGATGCTCCTTTCGGGCGCGGTGTTATTGACGTCGGGAGGGCTGTTCACGCGTTCAGCTTTATCGAAAGAACCTGAATCGAAAGGCAGGAAGAAGAGGTCTGTCAAGGGGGCGCACGATATCGTTCTGGCGGAGGGTAAAGACCCCTATGCCATGACCGTAAAGGCTGTCGAGGCAATGGGCGGCATGGGGCGCTTTGTAAAGAAGGGAAGTACCGTTGTAGTGAAGCCCAACATGTCGTGGGACAGGGCGCCGGAATACGCATCCAATACTAACCCCCTTGTTGTAGCCGCGGTCGTCGAAATGTGCGTGCGCTCGGGTGCTGGGAGGGTGAATGTCTTTGACAGGACATGCAATGCTGAAGGCCGCTGCTATGAATCGAGCGGGGTAAAGAAAGCCGCGCTCGAAAAAGGCGCGAAGGTATATTTCGTCGATGACTGGAACAGCGTAAAGGCACGCTTCGCCTACAAAAGCCCCATGGAGGGCTGGCCGATATTCAGGGACGCGGTAGAATGCGATACGTTCATAAATATCCCGGTGCTGAAAGATCACGGCCTTACGAGCCTTACGCTTTCCATGAAGAACCTGATGGGCGTATGCAACGGGGATCGCGGGGGCATACATCAGGATATCGGAAAGAGGCTGGTCGACCTCACCGATTTTATAAGCCCGGACCTTACAATAATAGACGCCTACAGGGTGCTCATGGCCAACGGCCCAAGCGGCGGAGATCTGAAAGATGTCGTAACGATGAAGAAGCTCATTGTCGCGACCGACCCCACGCTGGCGGACACTTACGCCTGCAAAATGGTCAAGAGAGAGCCAATGACCATCCCGTATATTAAAGAGGCGGCTGACCGTAAATTCGGCAGCAGAGATGTGGCAGGCGCCGATATATTCAAAGTATCAGTTTAAAAATGAAGAAACTCATAATAATAAGGAGGGCATCGCAGGCCCTCTTCCTGCTGGTCTTTATTTACATACTCTGGTCTACAACATATCCCCTTGAGGGAAGACTTCCCGCCGGGACCTTCTTCAAGATAAATCCTCTTATAATGCTCATCACCTCGATAAGCGAAAGGACCCTGCTCAACGGTGCCTTTTTTTCAGTTATAATGGTCCTCTTTACACTTGTATTCGGAAGGTTTTTCTGCGGGTGGATATGCCCGCTGGGAACCGCTATCGACATAGCCGGCTCGAAGGGGCAAAGGTGTCCCCCGAAACTTAAATTTTACATATTGGCCGTGATCCTGATATTCTCGTTATTCGGCATACAGATAGCCTGGGTTCTTGACCCGATGGTCATAATGGCGAGGTTCGTATCATTGAACCTTATCCCAGCGCTTACCTTAAGCATAGACAGGTCTTTTATTTTCTTCATCAAGTCCTTCGGGCTTTACGGTGCACCTTACGATCTTTACCGCTCCTTAAAAACGTCATTTCTCGGTATAAACACTTATTACTTTTCACACTCTATTATGATATTCGCCGTCTTTCTGCTGATCATGCTTGGGGCGGCCCTTATGAAGAGGTCATGGTGCAGGACGATCTGCCCGCTCGGCGCCATATACGCGCTGGCAGGGCGACATCCGCTCTTAAGGCGCAGGATCGAAGGCTGTGTCTCCTGCGGGAAATGCCAGCCTGCCTGCCGCATGGGTGCTATTAAGGAAGATAACTCATATTCAGCGGGGGAGTGCGTATTGTGCATGGACTGCATCTATGAATGCACACCCGGCATTACTAAATTCGATTGGGTCTTTTCGAAGAAGAAAAGCAAAGCGCAAAAGAGCGGTAAAGGCATTACGAGAAGAACTTTCATGCTTTGGCTTCTGGGGTCAAGTGTCTTCCTCACAGGCTTCGGAAAGGGCAGGCCTCTTTTGTCAAGACCCGCAAAGAACGTCATAAGGCCTCCCGGTGTTCAGGGCGAGGGAAGGTTTCTGGATAGATGTATAAGGTGCGGCAACTGTATGAAAGTCTGTATCACCAACGGCCTTCAGCCCACGCTGTTACAGTCAGGCATTTCGGGCATATGGACACCACAGCTCATGCCCGAGATAGGATATTGCGAATACCAGTGCACCTTGTGCGGCAATGTCTGCCCGACAGGCGCTATACCAAAGCTTACGCTTAGCCAAAAGAAACGCGCGATCCTAGGTTTAGCTGTGGTCGACCGTTCAATATGTCTGCCGTGGTCAAAAGGATCAGAGTGCCTCGTATGTGAAGAGCATTGCCCTGTTGCCAATAAGGCTATAAAGAAAGAGAAGGTATCGACAGGCGATAAGACATTATACGGACCGCGCGTAGAAAATTCATCATGTATCGGCTGCGGCATATGTCAGCATAAATGCCCCGTCAGGCCCCGCCGGGCGATCAGAGTACGCCCTATTCACTCCCGATAGACAGTAAGCCGCCAAGGGGACACTTTTGTGCTCAAAAAAATTAACGTTTTGTGCTTAATTCTAAAAACGTCCCTTAAATTTATTCTAAATGTTAATAACTAACTTTTTCTTTGACAAACACAACATTTATTGGTATAATATTTACCAACTGGGAAGGGTTTAACTATGGGGGGAATAAAAAAGAAGGAGGTACGTTTAATGAAGAGGACAATGCTGTTTATAATTGTTCTGATAGCGGCGATATCGTTATCAGCAGTTCTAAAGGCGTATGCCCAGCAGGCCGATGCTTTCGGATTCGAGCCTTTCTATGTCTACAGCGACAAGAAGGCCGATACTAACCATTTTGCACCTTCAGGGTGGATGGGAGACTACAAGGATGTCTTCTACAGCGATGGTTGGCCGAACAATCCTGCCAAGGGCTCTACCTGCATAAAGGTTATCTACAAAGCAGGTTCTGCCGAGAACGAAAGATGGGCGGGCATTTATTGGCAGTATCCGCCTAATAACTGGGGCGATAAGAGAAAGGCCTTTGACCTCAGAGGAGCCAAGAAACTCTCTTTCTGGATCCGCGGGGAAAAGGGAGGAGAGGTCGTAAACGATGTGTTCATGGGGGGGATCAAGGGTAAGTATCCGGATTCCTGCTCTGTGGCGATAGGCCCGGTCGATCTTAGCACCGAATGGAGAAAGTTCGAGATCAGTCTGGAAGGCCAGGACCTTTCCAAGGTCAGCGGCGGTTTCGGTTGGAGCACGAACCTTTCTTCCAACCCGAAGGGCTGCACGTTCTATTTAGACGAAATACGCTACGAATAATAAATCGCAGCAAATGTTATACACAAGACTGCCAAGGGCGTTCTTAAATGCCCTTGGCAGTCTTTTGTTGTATCGCCAAATATAACGGCAGTGGAATTCCTTGTATTTTTAGGTGCAAATGGTGTAGAATATCATGACAGTTATTATACGATAAGGAGCGAGGGTAAATGAGGATATTAATTGCGATCATGATCCTTTTGATCATAGCGGCCGGCGGGATGCTGTGGCTGGTTAACGGCCCGGGCCTGAAGGGAGGGCCGTCACTTGCGGGTCCTCTGGAAAAACTACAGGAGCCTGTTGAAAAGAAGCCTCCGTTTGAAGCCGGTGAAAGACTTATATTCGACGTCTATTGCAAGAATATCAACATGGGAAGGTCGGTCCTGACATTTCACGGCGAAAAGACGTTTGACGGAAAGGACCTCTATTACATAACATTCGATACGGACCTCCGGGCGTTCAAGGACCTTGAAGAGATATACGCTTATAAAGAGACCTTCCTGCCATACAAGGTCTTCAGGACCGTAAAGAGATTCGGCGCATTTTCCTCAAAGATAGAGGAATACTATGACCAAGGGGCGTTCAGTGTCCGGATACATAAAAAAAGGAAATTTTTCCCTAAAGAGATCACGATAAAAAAAGACGGCCCTATATACAACGCAATACTCCTGCCCTATTATTATAGGGCAAACCTCCAGGATATGCTGAATGTGGAGTTTAGGGCTATCCTCCCTACGTCGGAATTCACAGTAATATCAAGCGGCATGGAGACGATGGCCACCCCGATGGGCAAGAAGAGGGTCCATGTCTTTGCCGGTTCCGGCTCAAGATTCACTTTCTGGCTGAGTGCTTACGGCAGTAAGGTCCCGCTGAAGATACAGAGTCATACCCGCCTAGATTACTCCTTTGTGTTGAACCGCGTGGAATAAGAGAAGCGTCAACTACCCGAACTACCCGCTTGACATTTCTATCCTGCTATAATATTATAATTATAACCTATGAAGGGAATTAAGGAAGCCAGTAAAAGGATTGCGGATGCCGGCAGTATCGTTATAGCCGGCCATGTAAACCCTGATGGAGATTCTATAGGGTCTTTACTGTCGCTTGGGATAGGCATCGAAAGCCTGGGAAAGAAGGTCTATATGATTAGCCAGGATGGGGTGCCTGTAAGATATGCCTCGCTTCCCGGCGCAGGAAGAATAAAGAGACATACGGACAAGCGCTGTGATCTGGGCATATCCGTGGATTGCAGCTCCAAAGAGATACTGGGCCGTTCTTATAAAGCGTTAAAGAAGGCCGGCAGCATACTGGAGATAGATCACCATGAATCAAGAAGGCCTTTCGGCAGCATAAGGCTGGTGGAGAGCAGGGCTGCGTCCGTAGGAGAGATGATCTACGTTCTTTTGAACAGGCTGAATGTCAGGATAAACCCGGATATAGCGCAGAACATACTGACATCGATAGTGGTTGAGACAAATTCCTTCAGGCTGCCTAATGTCCGGCCGGAGACTTTCGATATATGCTCGAAACTTATGGATATCGGCATAGATTTCCATAAGCTGGTGGAGACGGTCTACTGGTCGAGAACGAAAGAGGCCATTATCATATCCGGCATATGCCTCTCCCGTACCAAGTTCCTGAGGGACGGAAAGATAGCCTGGTCTGTCGTGAGGGCCAAAGACTTCCGCAGGACAAAGAGCAGGGACGAGGACCTCGACCCGCTTGCAGACGAAATACGCACGATAGGTAACGTGGAGATCGCCGCGTTCTTCAGGGAAAAGAGCAAATCGAAATTAAGGGTGAGCCTGAGATCCAAGAAAGTCGATGTGGCCAATGTCGCGGAGGCATACGGGGGCGGCGGACATTTTGATGTCGCAGGCTGCACCATACCGAACACAAGTAAGGCGATAAAAGGCCTTTTAAACAATCTCGAAAGAATAATAGACTGATATTATGCAAGGACCTACAGATATTAACAGCGCCCGCAGCATATACCTGGATCTGATGAAGAAGAACCTTACCAATTGGATCTATGGTCAAAGCGAAGTGAGCCCGTGGTCTCCCAAAAAGAATCCCTTAAAAAGGGCTATCTCCGAATTTCTAAAGGCGCGTGATCTCCAGATAGTCCGCCCGCGCCCTATGCAGACTGATACACGGATAACCGGCGAAGACAGGTCTCCGGTGGCTCATACCATGATAGGTTTCAAGCGGCTTAATAATATCCAGTTCTGCGTGGAAGATGTTATAGCAAAGGGCGTGCCCGGAGATCTTATAGAGACCGGCGTGTGGCGCGGAGGCGCTACTATATTCATGCGCGCGATACTGAGGGCCTATGATGTGAAAGACCGGACTGTCTGGGTGGCGGACTCTTTCGAAGGCTGCCCCAGGCCGGATGGTGAGAAATACCCCGAAGATGCCAGTGATATACTCTATACGTCCAGAGAGCTTGCCATAACACTCGAGACCGTAAGATCTAACTTTGAGTGCTACGATCTCTTGGACTCTCAGGTGCGGTTCCTGAAAGGGTGGTTCAAGGACACCCTCCCTAAGGCGTCTATAGACAAGCTAGCCGTTGCGCGTCTGGACGGGGACCTTTATGAATCTACCATGGATGCCATATCTGCCCTTTATCCGAAGATCTCTGAGGGAGGATATCTGATAGTGGATGATTACGGCGCCATACCGGCGTGCCGCAAAGCCGTAACCGATTATCGGGCATCGCGCGGTATTCAGGATATGATCAGGGAGATCGACTGGACGGGCGTGTACTGGAAGAAGTCAAAATAGGAGATACCATGGTCTTAGCGTGGATCTTATCGGCCGTAGTGCTTGTGAGCGCCGTTTCCCTGATAGGCATAATTACTATAGGCATAAAGTCCAAGTTTTTCGATAAGATACTGATACTCCTTGTTGGCTTTGCAGCAGGGGGCCTGATGGGAGGCGCATTCCTCCACCTTCTGCCGGAGGCCGTAGAGATGTACGGCGTAGAGTCCGTGTTTCTCTATACGCTCACGGGTTTTGCAGTATTCTTTTTGCTGGAGAGATACCTTTACTGGAGACACTGCCATGACGGCGTATGCGATGTCCATATATTTACTTACCTGAACCTCTTCGGCGACGCCGCGCACAATTTTATCGACGGGCTCATAATAGCCGCGGCGTTCATGACGGAAATAAAACTGGGCGTGGTGACCACGCTAGCCGTGGTCTTTCACGAGATACCGCAGGAGATAGGGGATTTCGGGATACTCGTATACGGGGGGTTCAGCAAGAAAAAGGCTTTATTATTCAATTTTATGTGCGCGCTCATGGCGGTTCTGGGCGCCCTGTTAGGGTACTTTCTTTATAACGCCATCGATAACGTATCTTTATTTCTTATACCGTTCACAGCGGGCGGTTTTATATACATAGCGGCCTCAGACCTTATACCCGAGCTGCATAAACAGAAGGATGCTAAAAGGGCGAATCTCGCTTTTATCACCTTTATCCTGGGGCTGGCCTTTATGGCGCTCGCGAAGACATTTTAAATGGAAGCCGTAGCCGTGAAAAAAAAGATAATAAAAGATCTCCAGCATGTGCCTAGCCTGCGTGAAACGCTCGCGAGGATGGTAGCCGAAGGCAGGATCGACAAGGCCAAAGAGGAGTATATCAATTCCTGCCTTGAGGAATGGGTGGAGGATTCAAAATATGTACTGCTGAATCTGGGCATCCATATCAGCATAGGACTGGTGAGATTTACAGTGATCCCCATACCCCTGCCGATAGGTTCTATATTTAGGGCCCTGTGGGTAGCGGTAAACAGGATATATTATATTATAAAACGGGATGCGCACAAAAGAAGGATACATTCCACGATAGTATTCTTTTTCGCGGCAATCCCTTTCCTGGGGTATTTCGCTTATACGATACCGCTTAAGGAGAGAAGCGAATACCTTACGTACCTTTACGCCGAGCATATCTCTTATTCCCTGTATAACAAAACACTGGAAGAGAAGCTCGAAAAAACACCCGGGTTCATAAAGAGAATAGGTTACGCATTACTGGTTCCTTTCCCGTCGCCCAAATGAAGGACTCGGGCGACGGGATCCCGCCACCTGAAAGCAACACCAGGGTGGCGGGAAAGAGCGCTTGTAAATATACGGAGAGTTGGGTGAGTGGTTGAAACCGGTGCTCTCGAAAAGCATTAGGCGAGCAATCGCCTCGGAGGTTCGAATCCTCCACTCTCCGCCAACTTTGATAAGGGATGTTTGAAAGGTACAGACGGAGGGTTCCCTCCGTC
>CAZKWI010000067.1:0-10473 GCA_964556455.1 uncultured Planctomycetia bacterium
ACATGTCGGCGGGTCGGAGGCGAAAAAAGCTTACGTCTATCAGATGCGCCAAACCACACTTTTTTCGCCGTAGACCAAATTTGTTAGTGGTACCCGCACTAGGAATCGAACCTAGAACCTCGTCCTTAAGAGGGACTTGCTCTACCAGTTGAGCTATGCGGGCCCAACATCAGGTTTATAATTATATCAAAATACTAATATAGAGTCAATCAACTATCAAAGAATTTGCCATATGTGAAAGACTCTGGTGCGGATGGAGGGACTTGAACCCCCAAGCCCGAAGGCACATGGTCCTAAGCCATGCGCGTTTGCCAGTTCCGCCACATCCGCACGTTTTGTATAAAATATCACAATTGACGCTTATACGCAAGTCTGGAAAATATTATTCCCACTTCATATAATACCAGAAGAGGCACAGCCATCAGGCACTGTGTCACCACATCAGGCGGTGTCAGTATGGCCGCGAAGATAAATATCAAAACCACGGCGTATTTCCGTCTGCCGGAAAGGAACTGCGGCGTCACTATGCGTAGCTTTGTGAGAAGCAGGCTCGCCAGCGGCAGCTCGAATATAACTCCGAATGCCAGGGTCAGTACAGCCAGGAAAGATACATACCTCGTTATGCTTATCATAGGCCTTACGGTGTCGCTCGCGAAGCTGAGAAGGAATTTCATGCCTATAGGCACTATTACAAAATACCCGAAAGATGCTCCGAGCAGAAAAAGCAGGAATGAGAACGGCGCGAAGAGCAGTATGTACCTCTTCTCAGCGCCCTTAAGCGCCGATCTTATGAACTGCCATAGCTGGAATATTATAAAAGGCGATGCCAGGAAGGCCCCGCCGAACAGCGCTATCTTTATATTCGCGAGGAACGCCTCTTGAGGGGCTATAAAGACAAGTCTGCCGACAGGTCTTATAAGGTGCTCTTTCACGGGGTCCACGAAAAAATAGGCTACGGCAGAGCCCGCCAGAAAGAATACAAAGGCCTTTACGAGCCTGCCCCTCAATTCCTGCAGGTGCGCTACGAGCGGGAGCTTTTCGTCTGGCATAGAGGTCATTTGAAGATAATACCGGTTTGCCTTGACCAGAACAGAAGATCGAGCTCGTCAAGCGGTATCCTGAGCCCGTTCGAGAATGTCTTCATCTTCCGCTCGATATCGAGGTATCTGTTCTTTGTCAGAGACGTTGGTATCTCGTTTATAACGCCGAACCGCTTCAGATTCTTCAGGATATGGACATCGAGTATCGCGAGGTCGCTCCCCATGCCGATATTCCTCAAAAAATGGCTCGCCTCTTTAAGGCCCAGCCCTTTTACGTTCTTCACAAGATATTCTCTTGTCGCGTATACATCGCATCGGTCAAGCTTCTCTTTTATGCAAAAAGAGCCGTTCTTTTTAAAGAGCCTCCGCGCAACCATAAAAAATGACGCCTTATTATTGGGAAACCTCACTCCCTTAAGCCTGCCTCTTACCTGGCGTTTGCTGCCCTTGGAAAGCAGACCGGACCTTTCGAGCTCCCTGACGGCCTTATCGCAGGTGACGGCTCGGGATTGCGGCGTGAATAAACAGAATGCGAGCTCGGCGAATATCTTCTCGTCGCCTGAGTCATACACCTTTCTGAAATCCTCCAGGCGCTCTTTTATAAGGCGCTTTTTCTTCTTATACTCCGAAAGAAGTCTATTCATTTTGCCAGGCCTATGAGCTCTTTTGCAAGCCTTATGTGGCGCATCTCTTCGTTGCGCACGGAGGTGAGCTGTTTCTTTATATGCTCATCGTCGACTTGACTTGCGTAATGCTCGTAAAAATTCTTGGCGTGCTCTTCATGTGCCAGTATGGTCTTGAATTCCGCCAGCAAAAGCTCAGTATTCACTCTTTTGACTCCCTGATACTTCCTCTATCAATTTATCGACTATCTTCTTGTGCCTGGTGGAATCCTTGTACAACTGCGTCAGTATAACATCCATCTTCTTTTTCTTATCCGGTGCTATATCATCGGTCTGCTTCAGGAGCGCTTTTGAAAAATTCGCGTAAAGGGTGATGACGTCCTCTTCTACGCGCTTAAGCTCATCCAGGCCCGCCAGCAGCCTCTCTTTTTTTATCATCGCTTTCATTTCCTCCTGGCCAGATATTTGAACGCCTGCAGCGCCGCCTTCGCACCTTCCCCCGCCGCCACTATTATCTGTTTTTCCGGCACATCAGTGACATCACCCGCAGCGAAGATGCCCGGGATATTGGTCTCATTGCAGATATTCACCTTTATCTCACCCTGTTCGTTCTTATGCAGGGATTTTGCAAGCCCGGAATTGGGTATCAGCCCTATCTCCACGAACACCCCCTGCACAGGGATGGTCTCTTCCCTGCCGCCGTTACTGATCTTGATGCCCGTTACGAGCTTGCCGCCCTGGATCTCCATAACTTCAGAATTGTTCAATGCGAACACCTTCAGGTTCTTGTCCAGTTTGGCGCGCATTATAGCATCGCCGCCGAGCTTAGCCGTATTATTTATTATATGAACCTTATTTGCGATATTCATAAGCTGGAGCGCCGCGTCAAGGGCTGAGTTGCCCCCGCCTATTATTGCCACGTCCTTATTCTTAAATAACGGGCCGTCGCATGTCGCGCAGTACGTAAGCCCCTTATTTTTGAATTCTTTTTCGCCGGGCACATTCAGCTCTCTGGATCTTTTACCCGAAGCTATTATCACCGCCTTTGCCTCGTACTGGCCGCTGTCGGCAGTCACTGCAAAACCTTTGCCTTTCTTATCTACGCCCGTAACATTCTCCCCTTCCTTAAGCTCTATGCCATACTTCATCATATGCTCTCCGAACTTGCCCGCAAGCTCCGCCCCGGAGACAAATTGGTATCCCGTATAATTGGCTATGTCCCCTGACCAGATGGTCTGGCCCCCTATATCTCCTGATACAACCAGCACCTTAAGCCCTTTACGGATCGCGTAGATCGCGGCCGTTATGCCCGCAGGCCCTGCTCCTACAACTATCACATCGTACATATCTGTCTCCATTAAATAAATGCGTTAGCTATCATTCCCAGGACTATAACTTGCGGTACGGCTATGACCGGCAGCCATATCGCGGTCCTCCTGCCTACATTATGCCATAAAAGGCCTATCTCTGTATAGTCTGTCACCACGCCGGCCATAAGGAATACAAAACTGTTGCCGAAAGCGCCGGTCTGCCTGAATATCTCAAAGGCCATCGGCGCAGATCCTTCCGAGCAGACCTCTATGATCGTCGCTACCAGAAGGGTCACTAAAAGACCCGACAGGGTAGGCCCCATATAGTTCTGGAATATGTTTCCCGGCACATATGCCGCCGCAAGGCTGGCTATGCCCACACCTATAAGTATCCACCACAATACCATGTCAGCCAAAGAGGACGCGCCCCTGAGTATGCCTCTGGCGTCGGTCCGCAGCCTCTCGAAAGACGGCTTGTAACGCTTGGTCCTGCGGTTGATATCGCTTATGATGGAAAAATACTTCTCTACGCCTATCGTGTTCTTATTCTTCTCTATAAGGCCTTTCGATTCGAGGAACTGGAAGATAAGTCCGGTTATTACGGCAATGACGATAGCACAGACTATGATATACAGTGCCTTTAAACCGAAGAATCCTATCAGCATTATAGTCAGCGGAAAGTTTGCCCACGGGCTCGCCAGGAGGAAGGCCACCACAGCCGGGGTAGACGCGCCTTTTTTGTGCAGTTCGATCGACAGGGCAAGTATACCGTGGGAACACGCGCTCATGAAAAAACCGAGGATGACCGAATAGAATATAGTCCGTTTTCTGGAGCTAGCAAGTATGCGCGATACATATTCGTGCGGAACAAAATGGTCTATCGCACCGCTCAGGGCAAGACCCAGCAATACAGCCCACCATATCCTGCCAAGATACATGGCGAGCGATTCCCTGAACGGCCCCAGTGCGGATATTCGATACGAAAGGACAACAAGGGCCGTGAGGACCGCGGCAACAATAAAGGACTTATTCCTGTAAAAGGGCGGGCTATCGCCGCAATGATGACAGTGTTTGTCTTTTGCCATAAGCAGGGTCTTTTCTACAGGCTGAGCGCCTTCTCTATGGCCGGTTTATCGAATCCGACGATGATATTCCCGTCTATCTCCGTAACGGGTACACCCATCTGCCCGGATTTATTGACCATCTCTCTGCCCTTCGTCTCATCTGCCGAAACGTCTATATCCTCAAACTCAACCTTGTTGTCCTTGAGGAATTTCTTCAGCCTTATGCAGTAAGGGCATGTCGGTGTGCTGTATACGCTTATCTTTTTAGCCATCAGAGAGGTCTTTCTTGAGTTCAGTTAATTTCTTTAGATGCATCTGTTCCTGTTTTATAAGCCCGTCTATCACCTTGTGGTCGTATTCGGGAACGACGCCCTTCATGCCCTCATAGAAGATGATAGAGTCCTTCTCAAAGCCTATGCCGAGTGAGACCGCGTCTCTGTCCGATCTTGCCTTTTCAGCCGCATCTTTGCCTTTACCCTTCTGCGTAAAGATATACTCCCCGGCCAGAGCGTTCATATACTCTACATATTCGCCCGGGTACGCCTCGGGCGCCTCGTACTTTTCTATACCGTCCAGTATCTTCCTGAACGCGGCTATGTGCCTGGCCTCTTCCTCAGCCAGGTATTTAAATATCTCTCCGGCCTTTTTGCTCTTCGCCTTACCGGTCAAGGCCTCATAGAAGTCCTTGCCGTTCTTCTCGATCTGTATCCCTATCTCTACTATTTCACTCCCGGCAAATACGTTCCCCATTTTAAGCCCCTTTCGTTACAGATCCGTCTCGCCTATCCAGGCCCCGTGTTTATTACAAAGTTCGATAACGCCGAGCCTGCCGCCGCCCGTCTTAAGGTGCAGTGCCGCTGCAGGGTTGAGCCTGGCAGGGGTCAAGGCCGTCCTCGCTATGAATTCCTTATCGATATAAAAATCGATATGGGTTATGTAGTGGTCCGGCTCCGTAGGGTGCTGGATCTCGCCCACCTTTACGTGGACATCCATGCAGCCTTCGGGTATGAGGCCGCACTTCTTTACTACGGTAATGACCGGCGTGTGTTTCTTCTCGAGCTCGGTCTTGTTATTCGGGTCCTTGGCCGTCAGGATGGCATTATCCTTTGCTTCGAAAGCCGTCTTGGGCGCGCCGCAGACAGGACAATTCTCAGGAGCGCTCCCCGTTATCGATACGTACTTGCACATTTTGCATACATAACCTTTCATGATCTACCCCCTTCTTTATCGTCATTCCCGCGAAAGCGGGAATCCATTCTAGTAATTCTCACACAAAAGTTCGTAATAGTTACGTGGATGTTCGCACGCCGGGCATTTATCCGGCGCTTCATTACCCTCGTGCACATAACCGCAATTACGGCACTTCCACTTAACGGCCTTGTCCTTCTTGAATACAGAGCCGTCTTTCACGTTCTTGAGAATCTTCCTGTATCTTTTTTCATGCTCTTCTTCGACTTCGGCTATCTCTTTGAACTGCTTCGCGACCTCTTCGAAGCCCTCTTTGCGTGCTGTCTCTTCGGCCTCTTTATAGAGTTTCGTCCATTCCAGGTTCTCTCCGGCAGCTGCGCCTGCGAGATTTGTCGCTGTGTCGCCTATTGCGCCGGCGGGATATGCGGCCTGGATCTCGAGATCTCCGCCTTCAAGCAGCTTAAAGAATCTCTTGGCGTGCTCTTTCTCGTTATCAGCGGTCTCCAGGAATATAGCCGCTATCTGTTCGTAACCGGCCTTCTTCGCCACGCTGGCAAAATAGGTATAACGGTTTCTCGCCTGTGATTCGCCGGCGAAAGAAGCGAGCAGGTTCTTTTCGGTCTGCGTACCTTTTAAACACTTAGCCATCTTTACCCCTCCTTTTCATCTAATAAAATCGAAATATATCGCCACCACAAGCGCTATGGCTGACAGGCCGAATATAAAGAAGAAATTGGCCATCTCTTTTTTCGAGCTCACGCCGCACAGTATGGCGCCTATAAGGTCGTAATCCTCTTTAGCCAGATCTTTGTTGCTATTCACCTTCTTTATGAGATCCGTCTTCTCGATAAGCTTCGCCCTTGCCTGGGCTACCTTGAATTTATACACGAAGAAAGCGAAGAATCCCCCCACCCCTATATACCAGGCGGCCTTGCCATAGACCGGGTTCACGTTCATAAGGACCGTTACTATCCTTATGGCTATGGTGGCAATAAGGCCTACCACGAAGAATATCCAGGATGCGTATGAATCCTTACAGTTCTTATATTCGGTGCAGCTTACGCACTTCTTCTTTTTCATTGTTTCAATACCCGGCGAAGTTCTCTCTCTTTATGTTCTCTTTTGGGATAGAGAGCCTGTCTTCCAGGAGCTCTATAAGGCACTTTACCATCAAAGGCGGCCCGCAGATGAAGAAGACCCTTTCTTTATAGTCCGGTATCTCTTCGGCTATCATCTTATCGTCAATATGCCCTCTTCTTCCCAGGCATTTTTTATCTACATCCTGCGAAGTCAGCGTATAGATTACCTTCATTTTCGGGGCGGCGGCCGCTATGCTATCGAACTCGTCCATGAAAGCTATGTCGGAATCCGTTCTGTTGCCGTAGATCAAAACGAGATCTGTATCCAGGTTCTTATCTACTATGTATTTACACATGCTCCTCAACGGAGTTATGCCTATCCCGCCGGAGAGCATCGCGATCTTTTTATATTCGCCCTCAAATGTAAAGTTACCGTACGGGAGCTTCAGGCGGGCCGTATCGCCCGGCTTGAACTTATCCAGCGTCTGCGAAAAAGGGCTCTGTGTTATCCTCTTTGTGAATTCCACGTACCCTTTTTCGGTAGGGGAATTGGAAAAAGAGAAATACTTCGACTGCCTCCCGCCGTCTATGTCGATCGCCACAGAAAAGAACTGGCCGGGTTTAAAAGTAACTCCCTCTTCGACCGCAAAGCGGAAGCTCTTTATGTCCTGCGTCCTCTGTATTATATCCGTTATCCGGGCATCAAACTCAAGCATAGTCTTTAAAGGTGTTTCCATTTTTATACAGATACTACCTCTTTTATCTCCGGCACTTCTTTCTTTACGGCCCTGCCCACTCCCATCTGGAGGGTCATCTGGCTCATCGGGCATCCGCCGCATGCACCTGTCAGCTTTACCTTGACCACTTTATCCTCTGTAATATCCACCAGCTCTACATTGCCGCCGTCCGCCTGCAGGTGCGGCCTTATTTTATCCAACGCTGCTTCCACTCTCTCTTTAAGCTCCATTACTGCCTCCTCATCTTCTCTTGCCCAGAGCGTTATCAACCTTTTGCAGTGTCTCATCGTCATCTACGCTGCTCAAGAGTTTCAGGTTCTTGGCTGCGCTCTCCTCTTCTTCTTTCTGTTCATTCACGAACCATTGGAGAAAGCTTTCCGTGGCCTTATCATTCTCTTTTTTCGACAGTTTTACCAGGTCGTTTATCATCCCGGTCACTTTCTTCTCGTGGTCCAGGGTCCTCTGGAAAAGATCCTCCGGGGATTTAAAATTCTGTGGCGGCTCTTCGATCGCCCTCAATAGGACCCGGCCTTTATTCTTCGCTATGTAATTAAATATTCTTCCTGCGTGGTATTCCTCTTCCTTGGCCTGTAGGTTGAACCAGTTCGTCAGGCCGTTCAGACCTATGGATGAAGCGTACGCCGCCATGCCCATATAAAAATATGACGAATACAGCTCCCTGTTTATCTGGTGGTTCAGCCTGTCGAGCATCTTTTTGCTTAACATACCGCCTCCTCATTCAATTAGTTATAGAATTATATTATAATACCGAGGTATATATTTTGCAATTTCTATATTCGGGCGGGGTATTACAGATAAGTCTTTTCTGCCAATGCCTTTCCCGCCCCTGTCAGGAATACCTTATCTATAACAGCCTTTATTTTAGCTTTATCCTTTATATCCTGCTCATCTTTCATGTTCACAAGCCGGTCCGCGTCATACAGGACCTTAAAGTTCTGCGAAAGCACCTTACCCGGTGTGTGGTGATGGGCTATTATCTCGCAGATCTCATCTATATACTCCTTCCTGAATCCCTCTTTCATAAGTATCTTTCTCGCTATCGGCGGCCCTTCTGCCTCCTGGTACTTTCCAGAAGACGAAGCGTGCTTCCTTTCAGCCTCTTTTATGCCCACATCATGCAGGATGCTCGCGGGGATCACTATGTGCCAGTCGCCGCCCGCCTCCTTCAAGAGCTCTTCAGCGAACGACATCACCTTCTTGGCGTGCTCTATTCTTCGCCTGTCCAGTCCAAAATGCTCTTCCAGGTCCTTTATGAGCTTATCCTTCAACGTCACCATCTTGTTACGCATAAATTTGCTGAAGAGCTTATCGCCCACGCACTCTTTGGCATACCTGCACCAGTCCAGACAGGTCGCGCCCTCTTCCCGCACCACGGTCTTATTGCAACCAGGGCAGGTCACCTTTATCTCATCGGAAAAGATCTCTACCTCTGCCCCGCAATGAGGGCATTTTATATCCTCAGGGTGCGGCTGACTGAATGCCTGTGATCCGGGGCATTTATTCATCATTTCAAGAGCTCTCCTTTTATGCTTATGGTAACCTCCTCGAACGGTATCTTCTTACCGGACTCCGAGATGGCTTCTTTTATTGCTCCTATCATACCAAAACAGCAGGGCACTTCCATGTGCGCATATGTAAGGCTCTTTATATTATTGGTCTCGAATATAGCCTTGAATTTCTCCTTGTAGGCGCCGGTATCGTCCAGCTTTGGGCATCCCACAAGCAGCACCTTGCCTTTTAAAAGAGCACTATGAAAGTCCGCGTAAGCAAAAGGCACGCAATCGGCCGCTATTAAGACCTCTGCGTTATTAAGGTAAGGCGCAAAAGGCGGTACAAGTGTTATCTGGACAGGCCACTGCCTTAACTGCGATACGCCTTTTGGGCCTGTGGTCTCTCCGCGCGCTTCCTCTGCTGCACCGAACTCCATTATCTTAGATCCCGGGCATCCGGAGCCCCCGTGGCCGTGCGGCTGTCCGTGACAGGCAGCAGCTTCCTGCAGTTTAGGGACTTCTATGCCCTTTTCTTTCAGGAAATCGATCGCTTCCTTAAGAAACGCTTTTTCTCCGTGGTCTTTCAGATGCAAAAGATGCGCCTTTATGGTATTCTTTCCGTGCTTTATGATATTTCCCATGACCTTCTTCTCGCTGTAAGGCTCGGCCTCCCTCTCCTCTATATTGATCGCGCCTTCGGGGCAATGGCCTATACACACGCCCAGGCCGTCACAGAAGAGGTCGCTTATAAGGCGGGCCTTCCCGTCTATCATTTGCAGTGCGCCTTCGGGGCAGTTCGGTATACAGAGCCCGCATCCCGTGCATTTATCCTGGTCTATCTTTATTATCTTCCTCTTCGCCATGCCTGACACCTCGGTCCTATATTATGCTCTTTATGGTAATAGATCTCAGCTTTTCTATGACATCCTTTTCTATGACATCAAGCTTCTTCTTCAAAACACAGGCCCTTGCATCGGGACACATACGTTTCTTGAGCTTATGTTCACTGAGCCTTATCGGCCCCTGGAATATCTCTATCAATCCGGCAATGTCTATCTTTCCGGACGGGACAGCCATGGTAAACCCCCCGCCGACACCTTTATATGAATTCAGGATCCCTTCTTTATTCAGTATCTGCAGCAGCTTTCTTAAAAAAGGCCTTGGGATATTGAGGCACTTCACCATATCTTTCACCGCTACCACCTCGTTTTTACGCTTTGCGATAAGACATATCGCTCTTATTGCGTAATCCGTATCCCTCGTTATGAGTTTCATAAGTATCTCCTATTATTTCTAACCTGGTTAGATATTCAGTATGATATACCTAACCAGGTTAGAAGTAACTATGGCCTTTTAACGTCATGCCCAGGACATGATACTACAACCTTCTTTGCAGTGCGCTACAGGGCGCAACATGTATTTTACTCTGACGTCCATCTTACCTACCCCCTCTCTTATTAATTTTAATCTTCTTCGGCTTCTTCTATCACACCAATATATTTTTCCGGGTCGGCATTGAATTTCCCGATGCAGCCTTCGCAGCATAGCCCTATTACCATACCTTTATACGCCACCTTATACGGTGTATCGCTATCCACTTCTCCGCCCATTACAGGACAGATGTCGTTAACAACACCGCTTTCCGCGCTAGCGGCAGTTACTGCGTCCGCGCCGCCTCCGCATGTGCCACAGCATCCTGCTTTTTCCGCGGTAAGCGCACACTGGGCATAAGCCGCAATATATGAAATGAGCACCACCGCCGCCACTATAGCTATCGCCAATATTATCGTCCTCTTCATCAAGTCCTCCTTTATATTAACAAATGATACCACATTGGTATCATTATGTCAAGCCTTTTTTAGGGACGGGTAATGTCAATTAAATTGTGTAAATTCTTTCAAGGGTTTAGCCTCCCACTTGG
>CAZKWI010000068.1:0-10422 GCA_964556455.1 uncultured Planctomycetia bacterium
ATCCGGAGGAGTGCTATTATGCTATCGCGTAAAAGTATTTGCATTACCCCCGGCAAATACCCCTCGACATAGATAAGTATATATGTTATAATATGAACTCAATTTTGAGGTATAGAATGAGAGAATATAAGAGATTGCTCAGTTTTATAAGGCCGCATCTATGGATACTGGTACTCGGTATGGTCTTTGCCATACTGGCCCAGCTGCTCCAGGGCGTAAGCATAGTGGGCACGCTCATACCGGCAGTGGACAAGATAGTGGCAAAGAAGGATATCGTCCTGGCCGCCGGCGTGTATACGCCGCCTTTCCTCAGGGCACTGGTAGATAAGGTCAATGACACCCCCGCCGAACAGCTCATAATGATCCTCCTCATGGTATTTACCGCGGCATTCCTGCTGAAACCCATCTTCGAATTCTTCAATTCGTATTTTATAAATAAGCTGGGCGAAAGGGTGATGAGGGGCATAAGGGACCGGCTATTCGGCAAGCTGCTCGGGCTCTCACTGGATTTTTACAGCCAGAGCTCCACCGGCAAGCTGGTCTCCAAGATCACATACGATGTTACGATACTGAAGAATTCCCTTATACAGGGCATAACCACGGTAATAACAGAACCCATTAAGCTTATCGTCTATTCCGGCGTAGTGGTCTTCGTGCTTGTGTATTTCAATATATCCTGGAGATGGATCGTGACGAGTTTTATACTCCTTCCCACGGTCGTATTTCCCGTGAGGATCATCGGTGAGAAACTGCGCAAGATAGCCCTGAAGATGCAGGAAAAGATGGGGGATATAAACGTTATACTTTACGAGGCCATATCCGGTATAAGGATAGTAAAAGGCTTTCTTATGGAGCGTTACGAAAAGAAGAGGTTCTCCGAACAGAACGCCAATTTTTACCGGATAGCGATGAAGTCGATAAAGAGGATGCTTGTCATAAGGCCTATAACCGAATGCATAGCCATCTTCTGCGTAGTGCTTCTTATATGGTTCGGCAAGGACGATCTTTTGAGCGGCACATTCTCATTCGGTGCCTTTATGGCGCTCCTTTTTGCGCTCCTTTCGCTTATGAAGCCTATAAAGTCCCTCAGCCGCGTATACGGCATAGTCCAACAGGCACTGGCGGCTTCGAGCAGGATATTCGATCTCCTGGATAAACAGCCGACCATAAAGGAAAAGCCCGGCGCAACGATATTGCCGCCCATAAAAAAGAACATCGTCTTTAAGAATATCTCGTTCAGATATAACAAAGAAGAAGAGGTATTGAAGAATATAAACCTTAAGATGAAGAACGGAGAGATAGTAGCTATAGTCGGATCAAGCGGCTCGGGCAAGACGACGCTCGTGAACCTCGTTCCCCGTTTCTATGATATAACGGGCGGCACCATCACTATAGACGGCACGGATATAAGAGACGTCACGCTCCAATCATTACGGAGTCAAATAGGCATAGTTACACAAGACCTTATATTGTTTAATGATACAGTAAAATTTAATATAGCTTACGGGGCGATATCGCCCGGATCGGACGAATCGGCCGTCATAGAAGCGGCAAAGGCAGCCAACGCACATGAGTTCATAACGGGCCTGCCGGAAGGATATGATACGATAATAGGTGAAAAGGGTGTACGGCTCTCAGGAGGCCAGAAGCAGAGGGTAGCCATAGCGCGGGCCATGTATAAGAATCCGCCCATTCTCATATTGGACGAGGCGACATCCCAGCTCGATACGGAGTCGGAGCTCTTGGTCCAGGACGCGCTGAATCACCTTATGAAAGGGCGTACGGTCTTTGTTATAGCGCACAGGCTGAGCACTATAAAGAACGCCACGAGGATACTGACCCTGCAAGACGGCATTATAAGCGAATCCGGCACCCATGATGAGCTGATGGGCGCGGAAACACAGTACAAAAGGCTCTACGAACTGCAGTTTAAAGAATAAAAACTTAGGCTTGATATTATATTATAATATGTTATATTATTAAGCCTGGCAAATGTTAACTGTACCACGAAAGGAGAGAACCGAGAAGCATGAAGAAAGATAAAACGACTTTGATAAAGAGCCTACTGGAGGCGGGTGTCCATTTTGGCCACCAGAAGAGGCGGTGGAATCCCAAGATGGCCCCCTATATATTCGGGGAGAAGAACAATATCTACATAATAGACCTGCAGCACACGGTCAATGCCGTTATAGAGGCGTGCAGCTTCCTGCATAACATCGCCCGCGAGGGCGGATATGTGCTCTTTGTGGGCACAAAAAAGCAGGCCCAGTATATCATAAAGAACGAAGCCCAGCGCTGCGGCATGTTCTTTGTGGACGAGAGATGGCTGGGCGGGACGCTGACGAACTTCCAGACCATACGCAAGAGCATCCACAAGATGGATGAGTTCGAGACCATGAGAGATGACGGCACATTCAAGAAGCTCTCCAAAAAAGAGGTTTCTAAGCGCACAAAGGAGATAAACAAGCTCAATAAGAACCTGGGCGGCATAAGAAAGATGGAAAAACTCCCGAAGGCGGTCTTTGTAATAGACTCCAGAAAAGAGGATATAGCCGTAAAAGAGGCGAATAAACTCTCCATCCCGCTCGTAGCGCTGGTGGACACAAATTGTGACCCTGACCTCGTGGATTTTGTCATACCCGGCAACGACGACGCGATCAAGTCCATAAAGCTGATCACCGGCCTGGTAGCAGACTCGATAATCGAAGGGAGAAATTCGTTCCTTCGATCGCTCGAGAAGGACGATGTGAAGTTTGAAGGGGCTTTGTCCTCAGAACTTAAGGAAAGCGCTGTTGCGGACGAGGAGAGGATAGAGGAGAAGTTCATAGACAAAGACGAAATAAAGCTTGAAGAGGAGACCAAGAAAGAGAGCGGCAAGCCTATCTCCAAAAAGAAAAAGAGGATCCCGAGCTCTACATCCCGCAGGCCCGGAGGGAAGAAAAAATGATAGACGTTATAAAGAAGCTGCGCGAAACAACAGGCGCAGGTATGATGGACTGCAAGAACGCCCTTAAGGACGCTAAAGGCGATGTAGCGAAAGCCGTCGATATACTGAGGGCAAAAGGCCTTGCCAAGGCGAAAAAGAAGTCTTCACGCGCAGCCAAGCAGGGGCTCGTGCACAGTTATATACACATGGGCGGAAAGATCGGCGTACTGGTCGAGGTGAATTGCGAGACTGACTTCGTGGCAAGGAACGATGACTTCAAGGCTTTCACCAAGGATGTGGCCATGCAGATAGCGGCCGTGAACCCTTCTTTTGTGAAGAAAGAGGACGTCCCCAAGGAAATCGTAGACAAAGAGAAGGATATCATAAAGGCCCAGCTCAAGGAATCCGGCGGAAAAAAGAAACCCGCTCAGGTGATAGAGAAGATCGTGGAGGGCAAGCTGGATAAATATTACCAGGAGGCCTGCCTTCTCGAGCAGCCTTTCATAAAAGACACCAACGTGAAGATAAAAGACCTTTTAACCTCCCTTATAGCCAAGATAGGGGAGAACATGTCTATACGCAGATTTACGAGGTATCAATTAGGTGAAGAAGACGCCGGCGTATAAGAGAGTAGTGCTCAAGTTAAGCGGGGAAGCCTTCCAGGGATGCCTGCCGAACGGTATAGATCCCAATATCGTTACTTCGATCGCGAACGAGATAAAGGAAGCAAAGACACTCAATGTCGATATAGCCGTTGTTGTGGGCGGCGGTAATATATACCGCGGCGCCACCGGCACAACAGAAGGCATCAACAGGACAACGGCGGACTACATGGGTATGCTGGCCACCATGATAAACGGCCTTGCCCTGCAGGACGCCCTTGAAAAAGCAGGTGTTTTTACGAGGGTGCTTGCCGCCATAGAGATGCAGGAGCTTGCGGAGCCTTATATACGCAGGCGCGCGATGCGCCACCTCGAGAAGGGGCGCGTTGTAATATTCACGGGCGGCACCGGAAACCCGTATTTCACCACGGACACCACAGCGGCACTCAGGGCCGCCGAGATAGATGCCGACGTAGTATTAAAGGCTACTAAAGTAGACGGGGTGTATTCCAAAGATCCCGTCAAACACAAGTCCGCCAAAAAATTCAAAAAGATAAAATATATAGATGTCCTGAAAAAAGACCT
Organism: uncultured Planctomycetia bacterium; assembly: GCA_964556455.1. Classification (GTDB taxonomy): domain Bacteria; phylum Omnitrophota; class Gorgyraeia; order JABMRJ01; family JABMRJ01; genus CAZKWI01. Next base: position 4,114 of record CAZKWI010000068.1, read on the forward strand.
GAAAGTAATGGATGCCACAGCCATAAGTCTCTGCATGGATAATGAGCTCCCGCTTGTGGTATTCAATCTCACAAAACCGGGCAATATTAAAAAGGTTATTTTGGGGGAAGAGATAGGTACAGTCATTAGGAGGTGACACCAATGGCCGTTAAGAATGTCCTGACCGAAACAGAAACGAAGATGAAGAAGACCATAGATGTCGTGAACAGGGAGCTGTCTTCTATACGGACTAGCCGCGCATCGATAAGCCTGGTGGACCACATCAAGGTTGAGTACTACGGCACGCCCACGCCGATAAAGCAGCTTGCTACCATCTCCACGCCCGAGCCGAAGCTGATAGTCATAAATCCCTGGGATAAGAATTCCATGGGGGATATTGAAAAAGCCATTCTTAAATCTGATGTAGGCATTACACCCAACAACGACGGCAAGGTCATCCGCTTGGGCATCCCACAGCTTACCGAAGAGAGACGGACCGAGCTCTGTAAGGTGGCCGGAAGGGTTACCGAAGAAGGAAAAGTTTCTTTGAGGTCCATAAGGCACGCTGCCAACGATAAAATAAAGAAAATGCAGGACGCCAGCGAGATATCGAAAGACGAGGCCTTCTGGGGCAAAGACGACATCCAGAAGCTTATTGACAAATACTCAGGCGAGATCGACAAGATCCTTGAACACAAAGAAAAAGAGATCAAAGCGATCTAGATACGTGCCCCGCTAGCTCATCTGGTAGAGCACCGCCCTAAAAATGGAATGAATTATGAAAAGCGATCAAAGAAAACTTAAAAATAAATGCATAAATCTTCGTCAGGATGGCTGCTCATTGGCTAAAATAATGAAAACCGTTGCCTTGCCCAAAACTACAGTTTATGGATACATAAAAGATGTTATTTTAACATCAGAGCAAAAAGATAATATTAAGCAAAGAGCAGGATTGCTGCGCAGAGATAAGCCAAATGCCAGAAAAGGCAAATGTATCCCAGGAAGAGAAATACGTAAGCCCTTATACCATTGGAGCCCGGACCTGGTGCATATTGTAGCTCATTTTATATTTGATGGACGTATAAGCACTGACGGTTGCATGTATTATAGCCGCTCACAATATCAAATAAGTCATTTAGCAGATATGGTGTATAGCATTTTTAGCATTAAGCCGAAATACAAAGCACGTGACGGCGGTGTTAGAATGGCGGCTTTTTATAATGTAGAATTTGCAGAATATATAAGAAGCAAAGCAAAAGAAATTCTCTCTTATTTAGGAAATGGCGCGAATATAGAAAGTAAAAGAGCATTTATGCAGGCCTTTTTTGACGACGAGGGCAATGTTTATTATAATAAACACGACCAAAGAAGAATCCGCGGTTATCAGAAGTCAGGGCATATTTTAAATGATATCAGAACTATTTTAACCAGCTTTAAAATTGAGAGCAAGATTTATCCTAATATCAAAGCGATTGAAATTACAGGAAAAGAAAATTTGTTAAATTTTGCAAAGGAAATAAACTTTTCACCTTTTATAACTCTAAATCCGGAACGAAAAAATAGCATTTGGGGAAAAACGATTTCAAAAAGAGAAGTATTAAATTTAGCAATCGCATCCTACAAAAATTAAATATCAAATATCTAGAAAGATCTTTGAAAGCAATTAGAAAATCATTTCAAGGTGCCCCGCTAGCTCATCTGGTAGAGCACCGCCCTTTGAAGAAAGGGGCGCTATTAGGCAACTAATAGCCGAAAATCCTGTAAATTGCGGGAAAATCTGGTGTATTCTCTGTTACCTGTAATGTTAGGTAAAAATACAGAGATGCAGACAATCCGCAGCCAAATTCGCTAATATTTAGCGAAGAGGTTCAACGACTATAATCAGGACTTCCTGTTAATTATGAGCATGCCTTGTAACTAACTGGAAGATGGGATAGTCTGACCTGCATAGCGATATGCAGAGGTCGATCTTAATCGACCCTCTGTTTTTGAGCAGAGTAACAAATGTGTTTAAGGCGGCCGCGAGAGGTTCGAGTCCTCTGCGGGGTACCACTAACAAATTTGGTCTTCGGCGAAAAAAGAGAGGTTTGGCACATCTGATAGACGTAAGCTTTTTTCGCCTCCGACCCGCCGACATGTTCTCTCAGCGGGACTTGCGTCCAAATTTGTCCAAGGGGAAAACGTAGTTTTCCCCTATGGCGTTCACGTTACGTAACATAGAGAGTCACGTGAACTGTTACCCCTTTCCACAGAGAAAAAGGGGCCTATAGATTGTAACCTAGGTTCGTCCTGCAGGGTATTTTTATTATGAAGCGATATGAGATCGTGGACCATACAGCCGATGTAGGCATAAAAGTTTACGGTAAAGATCTAAAAGAGCTTTTCGTGAACGCGGCATATGGTATGTTCGATATCATAGCCGACCTCAAAGGCCTCAAAACTTCCACATCCATAGCTATAGAACTGCAGGCAGAAGACCCCGAAGAGCTCCTGGTAGCATGGCTGGATGAACTGCTGTATAATTTTTGCACCAAGAATATCATATTCTCGGAATTTAAGATACAAAAGATGGACAAAAAAAAGGTCAAGGCAGAGGCGTTCGGAAGGCACATAGGCGATAAAAAATCACGCCTCAATACCGAGATAAAGGCCGCGACCTATCATGATCTAAAAATCGAGAAAAAAAGCGGGACCTACCAGGTGCAGATCATTTTCGACGTGTAGCTTCCGTTTACCGACTGACATGTGGCAGGGTAAACTCGAAAAAATAGACGACTACAGGTGGCGCCTCCCAAAGACCGGCAACATGCGTGTCCCCGGCATGGTCTATGCCGACGAAACCCTCCTAAAGGATATATCCAAAGACAAAGCTACAGAACAAGTAGCGAACGTTGCTTGCCTACCCGGCATAGTAAAATATTCGCTCGCCATGCCCGATATACACTGGGGCTATGGAGCACCTATAGGTGGCGTTGCGGCATATGATATTGATGAAGGGGGAGTTGTTTCACCTGGACAAATCGGGTATGACATAAACTGCGGTGTGCGTCTTATAAGAAGCGACCTTGAGCTGAAAGACGTAGAGAAGAGGATCTCTGACTTAGTTACCTCACTCTATCGTGACATCCCTGCGGGCGTAGGATCCAAAGGCGACATACGCGTATCAGCCAGTGAGGAAAGAAAGATCCTTGCAGAAGGCGCCGGATGGGCCGTGAAAAGAGGCTACGGGAGAGCAGAAGACCTTGACGTAACAGAAGAGAACGGTGCCATGAAAGGCGCTGACCCGGATAAGGTCTCAAGCAGGGCCTATGAGAGAGGTAAGAACCAAGCTGGGACACTTGGCTCGGGTAACCACTTTCTTGAGATACAGGTAATAGACGAGATCTATGATGAAGAAGCGGCCGGGATATTCGGGCTGCACAAGGGACAAGTCACCATAATGATCCATTCCGGGTCCAGGGGCCTTGGATACCAGGTATGCGATGAATACTCCAAGGGCATGATAAGGACCATGAGTAAATTCAACATAAGCGTCCCGGACAGACAGCTCGCCTGCGCTCCTGTAAAATCGGAAGAAGGAAAGGCCTACCTCGGCGCTATGCGCTCAGCAGCTAATTACGCATGGGCGAACAGGCAGTGCCTTATGCATCTTACGCGGGGGGTGTTCGAGAGGGTCTTTAGAAAGAGTGAGAAAGAGCTGGGCCTGGACCTCGTATACGATGTTGCCCACAATATAGCAAAGATAGAAAAACACAATGTAGATGGGGAAGAGAGGCTTCTATGTATACACCGCAAGGGGGCAACCAGGGCGTTCCCGCCCGGACATACGGATCTACCGGCAAGATATAAGCCCACAGGCCAGCCTGTTATAATACCGGGCGATATGGGCAGGACCTCGTATCTTTTAGCGGGCACCGAAAAGGCCAAAGAGAGTTTCTATTCCACTTGCCATGGCTCGGGCCGCGTCCTTTCAAGGAAGGCGGCAATACGGGCATGCTCAGGAAGGTCTATTTCGAATGAATTGAAAGAGAAGGGTATTATAGTAATGGCCGCGGGCAGGGGCACATTGGCCGAAGAAGCCCCCGAAGCCTATAAGAACGTAACTGACGTAGTCCATGTGGTCCATGAGGCAGGCATATCGAAGAAGATATGCCGCATGAGGCCGCTTGGCGTTGTAAAGGGGTAACATATGCTGGATATCAAGTTTATAAGAGAAAATAGCTCCGCTGTGAAGAAGTCTCTCAAGGACAGAGGGACAAAGCTCGACCTGGACAAGCTCCTGACGCTCGATTCTGAAAGGAGAAAGCTCCTTACGGAAGTAGAGAGCCTCAAATGCGAGAGGAATAAGGCATCCCAGGAGATAGGCAAGATGGTGCGCGATAAGAAGGATCCAAGCGATCTCAAAGCCCAAATGAAGGCCACATCCCAAAAAATCAAGGAAATTGACGTAAAAGTGGGGGATATAAGCCAAAATCTAAACAATTTGCTACTTAATATCCCAAATATACCCCATAAAACAGTCCCCGTAGGCCGGGATAGCAAGGCCAACAAAGAGGTCAAAAAATGGGGTAAGGCCAAAAAACCCTCCTTTAAACCAAGGGACCATATTGAGCTTTCAGAGCTCTTGGGTGTAGTGGACTTTGGGCGTGCATCAAAGATATCAGGGAGTGGATTCGCCCTTTATAAGGGCATGGGCGCCAGGCTGGAGAGGGCCCTCATAAACTTCATGCTGGACCTCCATACCAGGAAGCATGGCTATACCGAGGTCTTCCCGCCATTCCTCGTAAACAGGCCCTCTATGACAGGTACAGGCCAACTCCCCAATCTGGAGGAAGATATGTACCGCCTTAGAGACGATGACCTCTTCCTGATACCCACAGCAGAGGTCCCGGTAACCAATATGCACAGGGACGAGACTTTAAACGAAGAAGACCTGCCCCTGTACTATACCGCTTACACTGCCTGTTTCAGGAGAGAAGCGGGTTCCTACGGAAAAGACACTAAGGGCCTTGTGAGGGTGCACCAATTCGACAAGGTCGAGCTGGTCAAGTTCGTAAAACCGGAAACCTCATTTGATGAACTCGAAAAACTGCTTGAAAACGCAGAGACCATCATACAGCTTCTCAATATCCCGTACAGGGTCTCAACTCTCTCGACCGGCGACATGAGCTTCTCCGCAAGCAAATGCTACGATATAGAGATATGGGCCCCCGGCAGCGACACGTGGCTTGAGGTATCAAGCTGTTCCAACTTCACCGATTTTCAGGCCAGACGCGCGAACATAAAGTACAGGCCCAAAGGTTCCAAGAAATCGCTCTTCGTCCATACCTTAAACGGCTCAGGCGTTGCCCTGGCGAGGCTTGTGGTGGCGATACTGGAGAACTACCAAGAAAAGGATGGCAGTGTAGCTATCCCCGAGCCGCTCAGGCCGTACATGGACTCCATGGAAGTTATAACCCCTTAAATCAAGCCGGATACGATATGGGCAGTAAGATACTGAAATTCGTGATAGGCCTTATCCTGATACCTGTAGCGATAGGTGTCACGATAGCCTTTTTTAAATGCCTCGCTCCGCTGGGTCCGACCAGACATACAGGGGCGAGGCTCTTTATGTGGGGTGTCTTCTCTTACGCCCTCATGCACCTATTCCTATTCAAGCTCAACTATATTTACACATTCGGACACGAAATAACGCACGTCCTTGCCACGTGGATATGTGGGGGCGCGGTGAAGTCGTTCAACGTCTCCTCGAAGAGCGGCTCCGTCGAGACCACGAAGACGAACTCCTTCATAAACCTGAGCCCTTACTTCATCCCGACGTATACGCTTATCCTTTCGCTCCTGTACGTAGTATTACCTTATTTTATAAAGATACCGTACCTGAAGACGGCTTATTTTTTCTCGGCGGGATTCACCCTGATGCTCCATCTGGTATTCACCGCCGAGGTCTTGAAAGTCAAACAGCCCGACGTAATCAGGACTGGATATTTATTCTCCATCGTGATAATATATCTTATAAATATACTCCTTGTGGCCCTTATTTTGAGCCTCCTTTTTGAGGGGATGACATTCGACAGGTTCTACAGCATCGCCTATAGGGCATCCAAGGACATGTATATATATCTTTATAAGTGGATCTTTTAAGAATTGGGGAGAGGTACGGAAGCGGCTATAACCGGGCGGTCTTGAAAACCGCTTGACTCTTCTGAGTCACGTGGGTTCGAATCCCACCCTCTCCGCCATGTTGGATAAGGGGCGTCTTTTAAGAAGAGTCGGAAGGTACCTTCCGACGAAAAATTTAAGCGGCGCTCTTTTAATATAAAGTTCGAA
>CAZKWI010000069.1:0-10369 GCA_964556455.1 uncultured Planctomycetia bacterium
CAGATGGACGCGGCCAAGGTAAAATCAGAGACATCGATAGAGATCGCCTCCAGGCTCATAAAAGAATTGAAGCCTCTGTGCCGTGGGGTCCATATAATGCCCATCGGCTGGGACAAAAAAGTCCCCATGGTCCTTGAAAAGGCAGGTTTATGAAGGTAGCGTTCGCTGGCAAAGGCGGAACAGGCAAAACCACATTATCGGCTCTATTTGTCCAGTCGCTGTCGGACCGCGGCAGAGAAGTGCTGGCTGTTGACTGTGACCCTGATTCAAACCTGGGGATAGCCCTGGGGTTCAAGGATATTAATGGTATAACACCTGTCATAGAGATGGAGGAGCTGATACGCGAAAGGATGGATGTATCAAGCGACGGCGCTTTCTTTAAGCTTAATCCTAAGATCGAGGATATACCCGATAAATTCGCGAAAACTAAAGACAATATCAAGCTTATTGTAATGGGGGCAATAAAGAAAGGCGGCAGCGGGTGTGCTTGTCCTGAGAACGCCTTTGTAAAGAACCTCATGGAGCACCTTGTCTTAAAAAGGGGCGAGGATGTGGTCATGGATATGGAGGCCGGCGTAGAGCACTTTGGCAGAGGTACGGCGCAATCGTGCGACGCGGTACTTATAGTCGTGGAGCCTTCGCAGAAATCACTTGAGAGCGCAAATAGAATACATAAGCTTGCTGAAGACCTCCGGATAAAGAAGATATACACGATAGCGAATAAGATAAGGGGCAAAGAAGATATTAAATTCATCACAGATAAACTGGGAAAAGCAAAAGAGATCATCGCAAAGTTCCCCTACAGCGACGATATTATCCGAATGGATAAGACTGGGGACCTGTCTAACATAAAAGGCGGGATCAGGGAAAATATAAACGACCTTAGCGATCTTCTATTAAAATAGGGAGGCACTAGATGTCCAAGGAGTCCAAAGGAACAACTGAGCTGAAAAAAGTTGCCGCGAGCTGCGGTATCGATATGGTCTGGGACCGCTATAAGGAACAGGATCCCCATTGCGGATTCGGTACGTTAGGTCTATGCTGCAAGAACTGCAACTTAGGCCCTTGCAGGATTGATCCTTTTGGAGAAGGCGCACAGGCCGGGACATGCGGCGCTGACGCTGATACCATAAGCGCAAGGAACCTCGCGCGCCACGTGGCGGCGGGGAGCTCTTGCCATTCAGATCACGGCAGGGAGATAGCCCATACACTCCTTCTTTATGGTGAAGGCAAGGCCCCGAGCTATGAAATACGCTCCCCTGAAAAATTGAGGACGGTAGCAGCCGAGTACGGAATAGATGTTAAGGACAAAGATAATAGAGAGCTCGCAAGGCTTCTTGCCGGAAAGATGCTGGAAGACTTCGGCAGACAGGAAGGCGAGATCACTCTCTTGAAGCGCGCGCCGAAGAAACAACAGGATACATGGAGCCGGCTGAAGATCGCTCCCAATGGCATCGACAGGCCTATAGTCGAGACGATGTCGCGGACGAATATGGGCGTGGACAGCGATTATAGGAATATAATCTTAGGCGCGGCAAAGGCGGCTTTGGCGGACGGATGGGGCGGCTCGATGATAGCAACAGAAGCCAGTGATATACTGTTCGGTGCCCCGCATGCCCTAAGAGCAAAGGTGAACCTCGGTGTCCTTAAGGAAGACGAGGTGAATGTGGTCATACACGGCCACGTACCGCTTTTAAGTGATGTTATAGTAACAGCTTCTCAGGATGACGAGATACTGAAGTTTGCCGCTGAGAAGGGTGCAAAAGGAATAACTGTAGCCGGTATATGCTGTTCAGCAAATGAGATCCTAATGCGCCGCGGCGTGCCTGTAGCGGGAAATTTCCTGCAGCAAGAGCTGGCCGTTTCCACAGGCGCTGTAGAGGCGATGGTGGTCGATCTGCAGTGTATTATGCCCGGCCTTACTAAAGTAGCGGACTGTTTTCATACCAAGCTTATATCCACGCACCCAAAAGCAAAGTTCCCAGGCATGGAACATATAGAGTTCTCAGAAGAAAAGGCGCTCGAGATAGCCAAGGAGATAGTAAAGCGCGCTGTAGAGAATTTTCCAAACCGAGACAAGGCCAAGGTGAGGATACCGAAAGAATCGATGGACCTTATAGCGGGCTTCACCGCGGAGAACATATTCCATTATCTCGGCGGGAAGTACAGGGCTACCTACAGGCCGCTTAACGATGCCATCATCTCTGGGAGGATTCGGGGCGTTGCAGGCATAGTGGGATGCGACAACCCTAAACTACAGAGCGGCATAAGCCATGTCGAGCTGGTCAAGGAGCTTATCAAGCACGATGTTCTGGTGGTCCAGACCGGCTGTTCCGCGCTTGCCTGCGCGAAAGAAGGCCTGCTGGTGCCGGAAGCCGCCAAAGATTATGCCGGCAACGGCTTAAAGGAAATATGCGAGACCGTAGGGATACCGCCGGTTCTGCATCTCGGATCGTGCGTTGATAATTCACGCATACTGATAGCCTGCGCGAACATGGTAAAAGAGGGCGGAATAGGGAACGGCATAGATGAGCTGCCCGCAGCCGGCGCGGCGATAGAATGGATGTCAGAAAAGGCTATTGCCATAGGGCTCTATTTTGTAGCTTCGGGGGCGCTGGTGTTATTCGGGACCCCTCTTCCGGTAACAGGTTCTAAGAACGTCTCAAAATTCCTCACCAGCGAGTGCGAACAGACTTTCGGAGGCAAGTGGGCGTTCGAATCTGACCCGGCAAAGGCGGCACAGATAATCGTAAAACATATAGACAAGAAGCGCAATGCACTTAAATTGAAACCAGCAATGCACAAACCGACAGCTGTGAAGGTATAGGAGGAAAAATATGTCGAAAGTTGTAGCAAGCGCCGCCATCAGGGGCGCCAGGATTATAACAGCGGAAGCGGAGAAACTGCTCAACACTGCCATAAAAGAAAAAGGGGAGAGCCAGAAGGTGGAGCTTCCGGAGACGGCCTTCTTTTTCCCTATGGCTTATGCGCTATTGGGCAATGAAGTTAAAACGCTCGGAGATATAAAACCTGTTCTTGATGAAGCAAAGAGCCTTTTATCAGAGGAACCATCCAATGCGTTATGGCTCCCTTATCTGGGCAAGGCCCTCGACGGAGGAGTAGCCGCCTTATTGGGTGAAGAGATCATAGTGGCCATGAGATATCTTTACGGCAAGGAGCCGCAGGCCGACTGCAACGGTTTTTTCACAGATACTATTCTAAGGACGTTGGGTATACAGCTCGTCGACGGCAGGATGCCGGGTTTCGCAGCGATCCTGGGTGCGGCGCCGGATAACAAGACCGCTGTATTTATAGTAAGGGAATTCCAGAAGAGGAATATCCTGAGCTTTGTCGGGTCCAATGTAGGCGGTAGATCTATCATAGACCAGCTTAAGGAGGAGAAGGTTGAGATGGGCTGGGACAACTATATAGTACCTTACGGAAGAGATACATATTCAGCGATATATCCTCTGCACTGGGCTATCAGAGGGGCTTTGACTTTCGGGGGCCACAAAAAAGGCGAGGCTGTAAAATGCCTGAAATACTGCCAGGAGAGAGTATTTGCGTTCGGCCTTGTGCTTGGCCAGCTTGATGATGTGAAATACGCCACCGGCGCGGGAGCAATAAATATGGGCTTTCCTATTATAGCCGATACTGATATTCCTGAGATAAGGCCGAGTGGTATTTGTACATACGAGCACCTGGTCAAAGAATTTGACCATAAGAGGATCGCGCAGAGGTGCATAGAGGTAAGAGGCGTGAAGGTCAAGATCTCTAAGATACCAATCCCGGTGGCCTACAGCGCCGCTTTTGAAGGGGAACGAATAAGGCGCGAGCAAACTTACACACAATTCGGCGGCAAGTTCTCCAAGGCCTTCGAATTTGTAAAAGTCGGCGACGCCAACGTTATAGAGGATGGCAGGATAGAGGTAATAGGCCCCGAGATAGACGATATGAAAGAAGGCGGGGCGTTCCCCTTGGGCATATATATTGAAGTATCGGGCCGTAAAATGGAGAAGGACTTCGAGCCTATCCTGGAGAGACAGATACACCATTTTCTGAACGAAGCGATGGGGGTCTTCCACATGGGGCAGAGGAACAGCTGCTGGGTGAGGATATCCAAGGATGCCAAGAATAAAGGCTTCAAGATGAAGCACTTCGGCGTGATAATGCACGCCAGACTCCATGAATCATTCGGAAAGATAATAGACAAAGCCGAGATAAAGATATATACGAAGCAGGATGACGTAGACAGGCTCATGCCTGAAGCCGAAGCGGCCTATAATTCGAGAGACGAGCGTATGGCCGGCATGACGGACGAGAGCGTGGACACGTTCTATTCCTGTACGCTATGCCAGAGTTTCGCGCCGAACCACGTATGCGTGGTGAAGCCCGAGCGGCTGGGTCTGTGCGGCGCATACAGCTGGCTTGATGCCAAGGCATGTTACGAACTGAATCCCACAGGCCCTAACCAGCCCATAAAGAAGGGTGCCGTTATAGACCGGGAAAAGGGCGAATGGGAAGGTGTGAATAAGTTCATCTTCGACAAATCAAATAAATTGCTTGAGAGATTTCACGGATATTCGATCATGTCGAACCCGGAAACATCGTGCGGCTGCTTCGAGTGCATTATAGCGATACTGCCTGAAGCGAACGGCTTTATGGTGGTGAACAGGGAGTATGCCGGACTGACGCCCGCTGGAATGAAATTTTCGACGCTTGCAGGCTCTGTAGGGGGCGGCGCACAAACACCCGGATTTATGGGTGTCGGCAAACTGTATATAATAAGCAAGAAATTCATAAGCGCCGACGGGGGGTTTAAGAGGCTTGTCTGGATGCCCAAAGGCATGAAGGAGGCGCTGGGAGAAAGGCTCAAAAAGAGGTGTAGCGAAGAAGGACTGACCCTTGAAAAGATAGCAGATGAAACGAATGCGACAGAGCCGGAAAAATTGCTGGAATATCTTTCACAGGTAGACCACCCGGCGTTGAAGCTGCCGCCCTTGATGTGACGAAAATATTACAAGGAGAACGATATGGCCTTAAGCGGACTGGAAATATATAAGCTGTTACCGAAAACCAACTGCAAAGAGTGCGGGTTCCCGACCTGTCTGGCGTTTGCCATGCAGATAGCGGCAAAGAAGGTGTCGCTGGATAAATGCCCGCACGTCTCGGCGGATGCAAAATCAAAGCTCGAAAGTGCTTCCCGCCCCCCTATAAACCTGGTCACTGTCGGAACAGGCGATGAGAAGCTCTCCATAGGCAATGAAACAGTGATGTTTCGCCACGAGGAAACATTCCACCATCCGACAGGAGTGGGGATACTTATCGATGATAACGCGTCTGACGCGGATTTTGATAAAAAGCTGCATATGATCGAGAGCTCCAGATTTGAAAGGGTGGGGCAAAAGATAGAAGTGAACCTCATAGCCCTGAACAACGCAAGCGGAGATAAGAACAAGTTCATACCAGCCCTTAAAAAAATTTCATCCAGATCGAAGCTCAACCTTGTCCTTATAGCAGGCGTGGATGTGCTGAAAGCGGCTCTGGGAGACCTGAAAGACAGAAAGCCCCTCATATACGCCGCAACCAAAGATAATATTGACGCTATGGTATCTCTTGCGAAGGAGGCATCGGTGCCCCTTGCTATTAAAGGTTCCTCTCTGGAAGAGCTGGCAGCGCTAGCTGAGAAGGCAGCATCTCAGGGCCTGAATGAAGTTGTGTTGGACCCGGGCGATGTCCCTTTAAGGGAAAAAGTCGCGAGACTTACATACATAAGGCGCATGGCCCTTAAGAAGAGTTACAGGCCTTTTGGATATCCGTCGATAGCGTTCACCGGATCGCAGGACCCTTATGAGGAAGTCAGCGAAGCGGTCTCGCTCATCGCCAAATATGCAGGTATCGTTGTGTTAAGATCAGCGGAGAGCTGGCAGATACTGCCTATTTTGACCGCGCGGCAAAACATCTACACCGATCCGCAAAAACCGCTTCAGGTCGAGCCTAAGGTATATGAAATAGGCAATGTGACAGATCAATCTCCTATACTGGTGACTACGAATTTTTCGCTCACGTATTATACTGTAGAGTCCGAAGTAGAATCGAGTAAAGTCTCATCGTATATTATAAGCGTTGACTCGGAAGGCATGTCGGTCCTTACAGCTTGGGCCGCCGAGAAATTCACCGTTGAAAAAATAGCGGCAACACTTAAGACATCAGGTTTAGAAGGCAAGGTTAAGCATAAAGAGCTCGTAATACCCGGATATGTGGCTGTCATGAGCGGAAAGCTTCAGGAGGCCTCAGGATGGGCAGTTAAGGTGGGGCCCAGAGAAGCTTCCGGCATACCCTCATTCCTTAAAGGAAAAAAGTGACGTGGAAAAATATAAGGTAAGATTTGAACCAGACGGCATTGAGATCAAGGTGCGCAAAGGAGAGAACCTCCTCCACGCCTCAATCCAGGCCGGTGTGTATACACACTCCAGCTGCGGAGGGGACGGCGTGTGCGGTAGATGCAAAGTGATCATAAGGGAAGGCAGTTTTCGAACCGAGCCGAGCGGAAGAATAACGAAGGCTGAGAAAGAGAAGGGATACGCACTCGCGTGCCTGACGTCGATACAAGGTAACCTGACAGTCGAGATACCCGCTGTGTCCAGGCTTGATATGGACGAAATGCCGGAGGAAGACGCAAAGCGCCTCAGGTTGAAGGGGCTTTTCACCAAGGCTGAAGAGCTGGATCTAAAAGGCATCACACTGAAGGAGAAGGCCTTTGAGTACTCGCCTCTTGCGAAAAAAGTGTATCTCAAACTCCCGAAACCGGATTTTGATGATAAGGTAAGCGATCTGGAACGGCTCTTCCGTGAAATAAGAAAGAGCGGTGACGAACCGATAATGCAGACGGGGCTTGTGAACGTAAAGAGGCTGGGGGCGCTCTTACGGGAAAGCGACTGGAAGATAACGGTAACTCTCGGAAAACGCAACGAAACCACCGAAATTGTGACCATAGAGCCTGGAGATACATCAAAAAAGAACTACGGAGTTGCTTTCGATATCGGGACCACCACCATTTCAGGGCAATTGGTCGACCTGAACACAAAGAAGATACTCGGAACAAAAGGCACCTATAACAGGCAGGTCGTATTTGGTGACGACGTTATCACAAGGATAATCTTCGCGACCGAAGGCGGAGGCCTCGAAAGACTGCACCACGCTGTTATCGATACGATGAACAATATTATAAGAGACTTCGTTTCCGAGCATGACCTGAAGCTCAATGACATCAACGGTATCACCTGCGCAGGCAATACCACAATGATGCACCTTTTATTGCGTGTTGATCCTAAACATATACGGCGAGAGCCGTATGTCTCTACAGCCAATTTTGTCCCTGTGATCAGGGCGGCGGAAGCCGGTATCAAGGTATCGCCAAGGGCTCTCCTTTTTTGCGTCCCGGGTGTAAGCACTTACGTTGGGGGCGATATAACCTCCGGTGTCCTGGCCTGCAGCCTCAGTGAAACACCCCGGCTGAGCCTGCTCGTGGACGTAGGGACGAACGGGGAGATCGTGGTAGGCAACAAGGAGTGGATGGTATCATGTTCCGCCAGTGCAGGGCCGGCATTCGAGGGCAGCGGACTTGCCTGCGGCATGAGGGCGCAGAAAGGTGCTATACAGATAGTGAGGATTGGCCCTGGCAGGAAGGTGGATTACGAGACGATAGGCAATATTACCCCACGCGGTATCTGTGGCTCAGGTTATGTCGACCTTCTCGCCGAACTCTTCAAGGGCGGCATAATAACGCGTGACGGAAAGATAAACAAAGGCATAGATTCTTCGCGGGTCAAGAAGTCTGGCCATGGCCACGCTTTTGTTGTTGTTCCCAAGAAAGACACAGCAACAGAACACGATATAGTGATAACTGAGGATGATATAGAGAACCTCAAGCGATCCAAGGGTGCTATCTTCAGCGCGATCGCAACACTTTTTAAGAAGATCGGGCTTGACCAGAAAGAGATCAAAAAGGCCTTTATTGCGGGAGGTTTCGGGACATCGCTGAATATTGAGAATGCCATAACGATAGGCCTTCTTCCTGATATCGATAAGAAGATATACAAGTTTGTGGGGAACACTTCGATCGTTGGAGCGCACCAGATACTCCTCTCGTATGAGGCTATGAAGAAAGCCGAAGAGATAGCGAAGAAGATAACATATATCGAGCTTAGCGCGGAGCCCATATATATGGATGAATACGTCTCAAGTCTCTTTTTTCCACACACGGACCTGAAGAGATTTCCATCGGTGAAGACAAAATGAGTTACACTATAGGTTTTGCAGGAAAAGGCGGAACGGGTAAAACCACGATAGCGAGCATCATAGTAAGGTATCTGGCAAAGCGTGCCGGTTCCCCGGTACTGGCCATAGATGCCGACCCCAATTCGAATCTAGGTGAGATGCTTGACCTTGATGCGAGCGAGACAGTCGTTGGTATCATAGATGACATCTCGGCAAATATAGATAAGCTGCCTTCGGGAGTGACCAAAGAGCGTCTTATTGAAAATAGGATACAGCAGTCCCTCGGGGAGGGTGAGGGCATGGATCTCCTCGTCATGGGCAGGCCTGAAGGGCCCGGCTGCTACTGCTATCCGAATTCCCTATTAAGGGAGACTATCGGAAAGCTTGAGAAGGCGTATAAATTTATCGCTATAGATAACGAGGCTGGCCTTGAACATCTTTCGAGAAGGACCGACAGGAAGATAGACCATCTTTTTATAGTAAGTGATCCCACGGTCTATGGTATCCGTTCAGCAAAAAGGGTGCTTGACCTTGCAATCGGCCTTAAGGTTTCGACAGGAACAAATCATCTTCTCATAAATAAGGTAAAAAAGGGTATCTCCGTGCCGGAAGAAGAGATAAAAGTAGTGGGGAGTCACAAGACAGATTACCTGCCAGAGTCTGCTGAGATCATGGAATTTAGCGCAAAGGGCAGGCCTGTAACGGACCTGGATGAGAACATAGCACTGGTGAAAACGATATACAAGATATGTGAGGATGCAAAATGGCACTAGAATTACTGAAGGAAAAGTGGTCGAACAGTATTAATACGCTCAAGATAGGCGGGACAGCAAAAGAAGGCGGTACTCGTACAAGCAGCGTGACGGTGGGCGGTGTAACGTGTCTGCCCTTCATGTTGAGCGAAGGCGTGATGCCCCACAAGCCTGTTGTGGCAATGGAAATTTTCGATACGGCTCCTACGGATTGGGCCGATACCGTAAGAGAGCCTTTTAAAGATGTATGCGATGATCCTGCGAAATGGGCAAAGAAGTGCGTAGAAGAGTATAAGGCCGAATTATTGTGTCTGAAGCTCCAGGGGACGCATCCGGATTTCGGGAACAGGGCCGCGGAAGACGTTGCCGGGGTTGTAAAGTCTGTGCTGGGTGCAGTCGGTGTTCCGCTTATAATATTGGGCACAGGAGATGAAGACAAGGATAATGCGGTTCTGGCAAAGGCCAGCGAAGCGGCAAAAGGCGAGATGTGCCTCCTGGGCGATGCAACAGAAAAGAACTACAAGACCCTTACGGCTTCCTGCCTTGCGGACGGACATAGTATTATAGGCGAATCGCCTATAGATATCAATATCGCAAAACAGGTGAATATCCTGATATCGGATATGGGATTTCCTGCCGAGAGGATAGCCATAAACCCCACCATAGGGGCTTTGGGTTACGGCATGGAGTATGCATACTCCATAATGGAGAGAGCCAGGCTCGCGGCTTTGAACGGCGATAGGATGCTATCAATGCCGTTCGTATGCTTTGTCGGACAGGAGGCATGGAGAGCGAAAGAGGCAAAGGGCCCTGAAAGTGAACATAAGGAGTGGGGCCCGGAATCAAAACGCGGCCCGATGTGGGAATATATAACCGCGGTATCGATGCTGCAGGCAGGTGCAGATATACTGATAATGCGCCACCCTAAAGCTGTGGAAGAGACTAAAAAATATATAACAAAATTATTAGGAGCCTAAGATGCTGGTAATCGGTGAACTGATAAACGGTATGTATAAGCAAGTAGGAAAAGCGATCAAAGAGAAAGACAAGGCAACTATACAGAAACTCGCAAAAGATCAGGTGGCGGCAGGCGCCAGCATGCTCGACGTAAACTGCGGGCCTGCCTCAGCCGACCCTGTCAACGACATTAAATGGCTAGTTGAGACCATACAGGAGGCCACGGACACGCCGCTTGCTCTCGACTCCACAAAAGCCGATGTTATCGAAGAAGGGCTGAAGCTGGTCAAGAAGAAGGCGTTGATAAACTCTGCAAATGCAGACGATGAAAAACTAAATACGCTCGTACCTATGGCAAAAAAGTATAATGCCCAACTGAT
>CAZKWI010000070.1:0-10257 GCA_964556455.1 uncultured Planctomycetia bacterium
AAAACCAAGGTCATAATGATAACGGCTTTTAAAGACGAAGGCCAGACAAGAGACAGGGTTCTCAAAGCGGGGGCCTACGCATACTTTGAAAAACCAATATCTTCTTTTAAAGAACTAGAAGCTGCTGTTGCTAAGGCTATTGAGGAGGGTTTTTGATGGTAAAGATTATGGTAGTAGACGATGAGAGGGATATATGCGATTTTGTGAAGAACTTCTTCACGCTGAGAGGCTATCAGGTCTACTCCGCCCATAACGGAGAAGAGGCACAGCGGATAGCGGAAAAAGAAGACCCCCTTATCGTGCTGCAGGATATAAGGATGCCGGGGTATGACGGGATCGAGAGTCTTATAAGGATAAAGAACAGGTGGCCGAACAACCGCGTGATCATGGTGACCTGCATAGACGATATAGAGAAGATGAAAGCAGCGAAACAGTACGGAGCGGACGGGTACATAACCAAACCACTCGTCCTGGAAGATCTGGTAAAGGCGGTAACGGATGCCGCGGGTAAACTAAAACCGAACAGGTAATAATGGTAGAGAATATCAGTAACGGTAAAGAGTCTTCCACCTGGAGAAACTTTCACACTAATCTGGTGAGCCATATCCAGGATGCGCCCCACATCCTGCCTTCAGGCAGGGTAAAGGCACGCCGTAAGGTCGATTACCGTCTCATCATAGAGAACGCCTCGCGCAGTATGATACGCTTTAAAAAACCAGAACACCTCATAAAGATGATAGTCCGCGTCATAACCGAACAGATAGGCGTGGACCACGCGGGTGTACTTCTGCATTCCGAATCGAAGAACTCCTACGTCCTCATAGACAGCAAGGGCCTCATAGGCAGAAAAATGCCAGTAGGGTTTATCAGGATCCCCGATACAAGCCCGCTCATCACCAGTTTTTTCGAGAAGAGATCTCTTGTCCTGGATGACAGAGGTGTCTTAAGTCATGATAACCTAAAGGTGGTTTTAAGGGACAAGGCCCTGCTGAGGAAGCACAAGGACCTCAAAGACAGGATAAACAAAGTGCGGAAGGAAATGGAGCTCCTGAGCGCTAATATCTGTATACCGGCTTATTTTAAAAGAAAGCTCCTGGGCATACTGATACTAGGCACAAAGCCGTCCTACAGAAAATTCGACAAGGACGAACTGGGCTTCTTTGTAACACTCGCTAACGACGCCGCCATGGCCATAACCAATGCCCAGCTTATAGAGAACCTCCAGCAGAAGATAAAAGAGGCTGAAGAGCATTACATAAAAGAAAGAAGGCTCTTCATACATACATCCATCGCCCTCGCCGCAGCCATCGACGCACGCGATCCTTATACAGCAGGCCATACAGAGAGGGTGACGCACTATTCTCTCGCTATAGCTGGTGAGATGGAAGGCCACAAAGACATAACTGACTTTGAAAAGTTCAAAGAGGAGCTGCAGATATCGGCCCTTCTGCACGACATCGGCAAGATAGGCATAAGGGACAACATCCTGAACAAAAAGAGACAGCTTACCAAAAAAGAAAGAGCGATAGCTATGAAGCACCCGGCTATAGGCGCGGCTATATTGAGCCCCATAAGGGAGCTCGGCGCTATCATAGATGCTGTAAAGTACCACCAGGAAAAATACGATGGCACCGGCTACCCGGCAGGATTGAAAGGGGAGAATATACCCCTTATGGCCAGGATCATAGCGCTTGCCGACACCTTTGATGCCATGACCACCAACCGCCCCTACAGGCGAAAGAAGAACGCTATACAAGCCGCTAAAGAAATAAAGAAATGCTCCGGCACTCAATTCGACCCCGAGATAACCGAAGCCTGCCTAAGAGCTTACGAAAAAGGTAAGCTGGTTTAACTCCCAAAAAGACCAAAATTACGTAATTTCCTATAAATGGTTTTTAAAACAATTTTATAGCATAACCACTTTATCTATAGTGTGTTATATATTTTAACACCCTCAAATTCAGCTTTTTTTCGGCAAAAACGAGCCCCCGGCAAACTTTCGTTTAAACATCCTTTTGACCCTCTCGCTGCCTTTTCCCGTTTTTTACGCACAAAAAGCCCCACAACACCACCCATAATCAATATCTAACACAAAAACGCGCCGCCTTTTGTGCTACTAACAACTTAACAGAATTTCATAACCCTTTTAAGGCTATAGGATTAGATACCTTTTGCGATCCGATAAAAAGTCTTTAAAATAGCTTTTTCTCTGGATCTATTGATTTCTGTAGGAGTTGATGTATACTCGTTATGCGTTTAGAATAGTGGATCTTTCTATCCAGTTCTTTTCAAATCGTAAAAAGCAGTACATGTATCGTACTGTTAGGAATGGGGTAGAGCCGGGCCGCGGCAAACAAACTAGTTTGGGCCCGGCTCTTTTTTAATGAGCACATAACTTACGGAGCGCTAGCGACGTAAGTTATAAGTGCGAATTAATCCCGAGCGAAGCGAGGGATCTATATACGAAGGAGCGGACAAAAATGAAGAAGAAAGGCAATACAAGGAAGTTCATGAGGTTCCACGCGCGGTTCTGGATGAGGATCCTGACATACAACCATAAGAGGCTGGACGCGGACTACTGCACCCTTGCAGAAGGCGTGAATGTCTCACCCGGAGGCATCTCTTTCAAATACCCCAAGGTCCTGAAAGAAGGCGACCATTTGACCGTGCTGATAGAGGAGATGGAGCGATTGGCTGAAGAAGAGATACTGGCCAACCTCAGGATAGTCTGGTCCGAGAAGAAGGATATCCTCTCCAGGAGGTTCGGAGCGAAATTCATGAAGATAGACCCTGAGAAGAAGTTCAAGATAATGAGGCTTATCAACAGAACCGGAGGGAACTGAAGATGAAGAGATCAACTCCTATATTAATAGCAGGCATCGTTGCGGCCCTGTGCCTGGCGCCCGGCGCGCCGGCCGAAGAGGAGGCAAACCTTACGACAACCGCCTCTTCCATATACAGCTCGTATTACAGCGCCGATAAGGCGATAGACGGAAATGACGAGACCTACTGGATAGGCGCCCGTTACGGGTCGCCGTGGTGGATAAGGTTCGATACAGGCTCCTCCTGCACGATAAATCGCCTGCTTATCAAATGGTACCCTTATTATTACTACGTACCAGACAACTACGACATACAGATATCGGATGACGGCGCAGAATGGGAAGATGTGCTCACGGGGCTTGAGGGCAACCCGGATTACAGCGGCGAGGAGAGGATAATAGACCGCGAGGCCAGATATGTCAGGCTGTACATCCACTCGGTGAACAGGTATTTCCCGGTAATAAAGGAGTTCGGCTGCTTAGTCGAATATGAGACGATGGACCATCTTATAAGGTTCAAGGGCGAGCTCACCTATGCCTCAGGGGATGTGCTGGACGGCATATATGCCATCCAGTTCCGGCTCTACAACGAAGATACCGGCGGCGAGCCCCTCTGGACAGAGACGCAGCAAGGCGTAGATATAGTAAACGGCGTTATGGATGTTGAGCTCGGAAGTGTAGTGCCGTTTGCCCTGACCTTCGATGAGCAGTACTGGCTCAGCGTGGAGGTGGACTCTGACGGAGAGATGATGCCGAGGTTCAAGCTGACAAGCGCGCCTTACGCTATAGGATCCGCAAGATAGGAGCATGAAGATGCGCAAAAAAATACTGGTTATTATCATTGCTCTATTGCGGCTATCTTCTTTGGCCTTTGCCGAGACCAACAGAAGTCAGAATTTTACATTAAAGGAGCCTGGGATAGTGATATCCGTGGGGAGCGCTGATTCTGACAGCTACTCCATAAGAGGCGCTATAGCCGGAGAGCCTTTCGGCGGCAGCGCCGAGAGCGCCGCCTTTACGCTGAATACCTATATTAGTTCAGCAAGAGCGAACATTGCCGCATGCCCGCTCGATTGGGCGCCGATGACATTAGACCCCGGGGAGAGCATAGTAACAGGCGCAACCGACAGGATAATAGTGAATAATACCGGGGACGTAAAACTCCTGTTCAAATTGTGCGCGCTCGATGCCTCAGGCAGCTGGATACCGTCAGAGACGGCGAACGTCAATGATATTAATAAATTCGCAATAAGCGCCATATTCACGGCCCCGGGCGTAACTGACATAGAAGATACGGATTTCAATGAATCGGGCAATGATGACATCATAATGGACGAATTCCGCGAATCCAACGAAACAAGATTCGCGGCGATATCCTCCCCGGCTAACGGACGGGGCGTAATGCCGGGCGAGGAAAGGGCGCTCTGGATAAAGTTCCAGGCGCCCATGATTGATACTACGCAGGATAGCCAGCACAACCTATGGCTAATAGTAGAAGCAAAGGAGGTGAATTGACATGAAGAAGTTACTATCGTTGATCATGGTGGCGATGATCGCTTTCTCGAGCGCGGGCCAGGTATTTGCGGCCTCGGAGACGGTGAGCATAACTATCACGATAAACCACAACCTGAACATAGAGGTCGGAGGCAGTGCCAACCTTTCAATAGTTCCCGGCACGACAGCCGTATCGGCGGCCGCTATTACAGTGAAGAACGTGAGCACGGGAGTCGCCGAGACCATAACTCTCGCGGCAACAGCGCCTAACGGCTGGACCCCGACTTTCCAGTTCGCTGCCGCGAAACCGGCAGCAGATAGTACTGCCTGGAAGGCGGCAGGGGATATATCGGAGGCCCTTGCGCATGATGCTACAAAGAAGCTCTGGCTGAAGCTCGTAGCCCCGGCTGCGACAAGTGAAACGTCAGCGAACATAAGTCTGACGGTAACCGCAAGCTAAAAAGAACGATAACCGAACCCTCCGGGGATGCAGCGCATTCCCGGAGCAGGCTCGGTAGAAAGTGACATGAAAACAACAGCATTTACAATAATAATATCATTATTACTGTGCGCGCGGGCGCTGGCGGTTAATCCATCCACGCTGGAGATAGAAGTGACAGTAAAACAGCCGCCGGCCATAGGGGGATTTCTGCCGGCGGACGGCACCGTAATAACAGAGAATGATACGCTGAATATCGCGGTAACGGCGACGGACCCTAATAGAGGTGATGTGCTGCGGTACCGGTACTACATAAACGATCAGTTAAAGCGGGACTGGACGACCGACCATAATTATTCATACGCGCTTACCGCAAATGACCTGGGGCTTAATAAAATAAAAGCGGACGTAACGGACGGCACAAATACGGTGACCACGCGGGAGGTTGAAGCATTCGTCTTCAGGAAGTCACCCGCGACACCGGGAGAGTAAAATGAAAAGGCTTTTTATAACAGTATTGATATACACTTTCATAGCGCAGCCGGTCTTTGCCGCGGGCGAGAATACCCCCAAGGTCCTGGCAGACTCCGGTATGCCCTTCCTGGGCGAGTCATTCCAGACAGACCTTGCTACAGGCTCTGCCACTATGAGTATACCTATAACAACTCCCCCGGGCAGAAAGAACATGCAACCGAAACTGGCACTTTCATACTCTTCCAATAGCTCCAATGGTATCTGCGGTGTAGGCTGGGCTATACCGCAAAATTCCATCCAACGCTCCACAAAAGACGGCGCGCTTAACTATAGCAGTCTGGACACATTTCTTTTTATCTCAAGCGGCGCAAATGCCGAGCTCGCGGATATAGGCAATAATGAATACAGGGCAAAGATAGAGTCCGCCTTCATGAAATACACCTTCGACGGCCGGTCCTGGCTGGTTTTCGATAAGTCCGGTACTAAATATACATTCGGCTCGACAGGCGCCTCACGCCTTGAAAAGGGAACGGATATCTTCGCCTGGTACCTGGACAGGGTGGATGACACGCACGGCAATTATGTTACCTATATATATGAAAAACCAGGGGATGGCCAGGTGTATCTGGCTGAAATACAATACACGGGCGGGGCAGGCCTTTCGCCTGATAAGTCTGTAGTCTTCAATTACTCAGACGGCAGGCCTGATGCGCTCGTAAGCTACAGG
Source organism: uncultured Planctomycetia bacterium (assembly GCA_964556455.1). Taxonomy (GTDB): domain Bacteria; phylum Omnitrophota; class Gorgyraeia; order JABMRJ01; family JABMRJ01; genus CAZKWI01. The sequence continues at coordinate 5,957 of CAZKWI010000070.1, forward strand.
AGCTCATGGAGGGTGGCTACAACGAGACTCCTTTCATCTATCCATGTAAGACTGGGCGGATCGCTCGTATGGCGCTATGAGCTGGACTATATAACAAGCCCAGATACCGGTAGAAAGCTCCTGGAAAGAGTCACCGTTTACGACAAGAACGGCAATTCACTTCCGCCAAAGAGATTCGCATACCAAAGGCTTGATTAGGATCTAAGATGTAATACATGTCATTCCCGCGAAAGCGGGAATCTATAAAGGAACAACATGAACACAAAGCGCAGTTTCACATTCCTGGAGAAGCTCTTCATCGCTACGACGGCAGCGCTGCACCTGGTCATCGTATTGCCGATAGCGGAGATATTTCCAATAATGAATGAGGCAAAGCTCATACCTGATGCGCATGCGCAAGTCCCAAACCACGCGCCTGTTATTCAGTTTGTTAACGGCCTCGCTGTCCTGGCAGGGCAGGACTTGACCTTACCCGATGCCGGTGAAGGAGAGACCCTCCTGTTAGAGCCTTCGGCTTACGACCCTGATGGCGACTATGTCTCCTTTATATTCGGAGCGCCGCTCGGCCGTGACGGCACCTGGCAGATACCGTATGGCTTTCTAAGCTCCGGCCAGGACACTGTAACGACCACCGTAACAGCCTTTGACGGCGCGGCTACAGACCAAATAACCGTGAAGTTAAAGGTGAAGAATACAGACGAAGAACCCGGCCTTAGGTTATCCTTAAGTAAATATACCGTGAAGAAGAACGAACCGTTCACTGTCCGGGTGGAGGTGGATGACCCGGATGTCGATAACGCATCCAGTGATATTCTTCCGGGCCAAAGGCCTCCGACATACCACGGCACAACAAACCTGGACAGCAATATAAAAAAGGCCGGTTCATCCAGCCTGCGATTGGGCGATGACGGCTATATAAGCCTATCAGACTCTGAAGACTGGCGTTTCGGGAGCGATGAATTCACCGTAGACTTCTGGGTGCGGCCGGACCATGACTGGAACGGTGTGCACAGGGTCTTATTCACCCAGAACACCGAAAACAGCACCAGCTTTCAATCACTGGAGATAACCAACTCAGGCAATCTCTTCTATCGCCTGAGAGAGGGCAATAATAGCCTGGTATATCTGGAATCCACCATGACCACCCCCGATTGGCGGCCGGAGACATGGTACCACATAGCTGTCATAAGGGGCTGGCAGGGTAACTCTGACAAATGGGCCCTAACAATAGACGGCAAAGTCGTAGGAGTGGTCACGTCCTCTTCAGGCGTCCCGGACTATTTTGAGCCTATGAGGTTCGGATACGGCTTGCACACAAACGGCCTGCATCCCCATCTAAAGGGCCGCCTGGACGAAGTAAGGGTCTCAAAAGGCATAGCCAGGTGGACAGCGAATTTCACACCGCCTCAGGGTCCCCACGCACCCGATGAACACACAAAGCTTCTTCTTCATTTCGATGAATATTCGAACACAAACACCACACAGGATGAGAATTATTTCATACCCGCCCTCAAGATAGACGACGAGGCTGTTACGGACATACCCGAGTCTATCTACGGCTCAGGCGCCTGTGAGATCACCCACTCCATAAATGAAACAGGCGTATACAAAATAGAGGCCACGCTTACCCAGCCCTCCGCACAAAAGACCTTCAAAACCGAAGCCTACATTGAAATAATAGACCCGAACACAAGACAGGCGGATATATTCCCCGTATCAGGGGATTTCGACGGCGACGGCATAGCGGATATAGGCATATGGAACAGGAACGAGAACAGATGGACCATATCCTTTTCAGACGAAGGCTCATTCACCGGCATACATTCTTTTAAAGACCTCTTTTCAGGTTATGACGCGAGCTGGACATATCCCGTTACAGTGGATGTGAACGCTGACGGACTTACCGATATAGGCACATATGACACCTACACAGCAGGCAACCAAATACTTTGGCGGTTCGCTGTATCGAGCAGCTCAGGATTTGCCCATGACCCGGCATTCGATGTCAGGGGCTCGGAGAGGTATTGCAGGCCCTTGCTGGGCGACTATAACGGCGACGGCGCCACAGACATAGGCTTCTCAGACGACAGCTCAAGTAATATATACATAAGGCTCGCAAAAAAAGACAGGACCGGCTTTGACAACGAAGTGAAGGCCTATTACGGCATAGTCCCCGCAAGGAGCATGATATACTCCGGGGACGTGAACGGTGACGGCCTCAGCGACATCATAGGCTTCGAGCAGTGCTCGGGAAAGTGGTACGTCACTCTCTCAACGTCAAACGACTTCATGTACGACGGCCTATGGCTAGAGGGCTTCGGCACCAATTACAACCCTGTCATAAGGGACTACAATAACGACGGAAAGATGGATATAGGATATTTCAATAATAACACCGGCTACTGGTACGCCGCGCTCTCCAAAGGCGAAAAAGACGCGCAAGGCATAGGGTTCCAAACACTCCAGAATAGCGCCTGGCCCTCAAAGGAAGGCCCGTGGCCTTATCGTTCACCAGGCAACACCATAATACCCATATCATCCGATATCACGGGTGATGCCATATCAGACGCTATGATGTTCGATAAAGCAAAAGACGATATCATGGAGAAGTGGAACAGGAAGCTGCATAATTCCAAACTCCCGGACCTCATGGTGCGCATAGACAACGGCATAGGCGGTACTACGGCCATAGATTACACATATTCCACAAAGCTCGATAACAGGGGTGGTGATGGTAATCCCGAATCCGAGGATCTGCCATTCCCGGTAAGGGTAGTTTCAAAAGTTACCAGATCCACCCCTTCTGTCATTCCCGCGAAAGCGGGAATCCAAACCTACGTAACAAAATATTCCTACCGCGACGGCTACTTCGAGACGGATTCACGCGAGTTCCGGGGGTTCGGGTACGTCAAGGTGGAAGATCCGGAAGGCCATTACAAGGAAACATATTTCAATCAGGACGACATATACAAAGGCAGGCCTGAAAAAGAGGCGGTATACGACAGGCACGACAGATTGATACAGGAAGTGGATTATGGCTGGGGATCCGTGCAATACCACGATCAGAAGGTGACGTTCCCGCGCCTCGAAGAGAAGGCGACCACGCTCTATAACTACAAGACAGGCGATTCAAAGGAGCTCAAAACGACCTACGACTACGACGAATACGGCAATACTATTAAAATAAGAGAGGAGGGATTTACCAATGAAACAGGCGACGAAAAGGAGACGGAGATCGCGTATGAGTATAATATCTCGAAATGGATTATCTCGAAACCGAAGATGTCTGAGACGAAGGGCTCGCCGGTTGCTAAAGCCAGATATAGTTACTCGGATACTGGCTCACTCACGAAAGAGGAGAGATATCTTGATGCGCTCAATAAGTGGATTGCCACGGAATTCACATACGACGCCCACGGCAACGTTGCTACCGTAAAAGACGCGCTCAACCGCACGACCGCCACGACATACGACGCGACAAAGACGTTCCCGGCCTCCGTGCGGAACGTTCTGGGCCATACACAAAGCTTTACCTATGACTACACAACAGGCAAGATCCTCACTTCTACTGATCCCAACAACCAGACCACCAAATCTACCTACGACGGCTTCGGAAGGCTCACAAAAGTCACCGGCCCCGGCGGCATATCGGAAGTAAGCTATACATACGATCTCTCATCAAGCCCCGTAAAGATCGCGACTTCCACCTGTCATTCCCGCGAAAGCGGGAATCCACAATATGTAACCAGCATATCGTACATAGACGGCCTCGGCCGCAAAATAGAAACCCTGACAGAAGCGGATAACGGTAAATATATTCTCTCAGGGCTTGTAAAATACGACTCCCGAGGCCAGGTGACGGCAAAGTACCTGCCCATATATGCGGATAGCTCAGGCTACATAGAGCCCACCCACTCCGGCTTACATGTAAGATACGAATACGACCCCCTGGGCAGGGTCACAACCACCATAAGGCCCGACGGCAAGGCGTCTCAGACCGCATACAGCGTCACAACGGCCGAGACAATGAACGAGAACACGCAAAAAAAGCGGGTTACAAAGGACGCCTACGGTAGAATTGTAAAAGTAGAAGAATTCAACGGCGGCGATATATACACCACCACTTACAAATACGACACCCTCGGCAGCCTCACAGAAACAAAAGACACCCTGGGAAACATTACAACCATAAAATACGACTCCCTCGGCCGCAAGATAAACATGAACGACCCCGACATGGGCATCTGGACCTACACCTATGACGACGTAGGGAACCTCATCTCCCAGGCTGACGCCAAAGG
>CAZKWI010000071.1:0-10089 GCA_964556455.1 uncultured Planctomycetia bacterium
GGCTTAATCCGGAGGAGTGCTATTATGCTATCGCGTAAAAGTATTTGCATTACCATTTGCAATTCAGACAATATTGGTATATAATTTAGCAAAAGGAGTTTTACTTGGAAAAGAAAAAAGTAAAAGGTAAGGTGCTGTACATAGAAGATGAGGTAGATGCCTGCCGTACGATGATCGAGTTTTTAAACCCAAGGGGGTTCGCAGCCATAATATCCTTCTCCGCTGAAGAGGCTTACAGCCTTTTAAAAAAATGGAACCCGGATATTATACTGATCGACATAAAACTGATAGGACAAAGCGGCATAGCCTTTATCAGAAAGATACAGAAAGAAGGCATAGAGACACCTGTCATTATCATAACCGCCTATCCAAAGAAGGTGACCCAGGTCGAGCTTAAGGGTCTTAAGATATGCGGATATTATGAAAAACCGTACAGCTATGCCGAGCTACTGAGCACAATAACAGAGATGACGGAGGCACAATAAAGTGGCTGTCAAAACAGGTAAGGGTACCGGAAAAAATTCGGGCAGGCGCATAGGGGTAAATATAATCTCCTACAGGAACAAGATGACAAAGCCTAAACTTGACGAAGAGGTAGGCCTGGATATCGGCCCGGACGAGATGTTGATCGAATGCTCGAAGAAGCTTATAGTTAACAGCCTTCTCACGCTCAAGATAATGCTCGCATATGCCTCGCGCTATGAGATCATTCAGACACCAGCGAAGATACTTTGGGTGAAAAGCTCGCTCCGAAAGACTTACTATATCAACTGCGGATTTACAAACCTTATGCCCAAGGATAAGGAGATCCTATCGCAATATCTCAAATCCAGCCACAGTAAGAATACCGCTCATACCTAACCGCGCGGGTCTTGATTGCTATTCTATGCGGGCAATGTCCTTTTTATTCAGAGAGAACGATCCGCCTTCTATCTCAAATATCAACTCAGTCTTTGTCTCTTTCAAAATCTTGGCCCTGAACTTTTCGCCGTTCTTCATATATACCCTGCAGACCCGGCCTGGAGAGGTCTTAGACGAATCACCCTTCTTGCCGGAAGTCCGCTTGCCGCTTCTTTGCGCTGCTCGTCTCCGCTTACTCCTTTTATCAGCAAACCCGGCCCTTTTTTTGGCGGCGGAAAAAAAGTCGAGCCAGCCGATGCCGGCCCCCAGAACGTGATCATCTCCCGCCCACTCGGTCTGGTTGACATCAACACTGCATGTCGCCGGAGTATTTACGCCGCCAAGTAAATATTTGCCGTCTGTGGGGCACTTTGGCTTCATCTGCATGTATTTGGGAATGAGGTCCTTCCACTTAGGCATCCTGTCCTTTCTGCCGCGCATTACAAAATACATTTTTTTTGCGCCTTCGACCTGCTCTAGATTGCGCCTGCAGTAATAGGACATGTATTTTTCACGTGCCGTTACGATATATGGGAGGGTCTTGACAAGAAAAAAACCGCTTATGCTGCCGTATACCACAAAAAGCGCCACCCCTATTACGAGCGCCGCTACACTTCCGGGCTTATAACGAGGCACCAGTTTATACCTTGCTATCTCCTTGGCGTTCGCATAGGCGTCCTTGATGCCAAAAAGCCACGGAAATATAAGCCAGAACCCCAGTAAGTATGCAATGCCTTTCTTTGCCTGGCCGTTATATATCTGCCCGGCACCGGGAATTAACAGGCTTAGTAGGGCGGCAATAAGCGGTGAGTGTTTCACTTTCGTAGCTTCGCCCACCCTTTTGACAAAGCATGTTCTGCACAGGTCCTTCTTTTTGGATACAACCCGACAATCCTTGCATATCTGCCTGCCGCAGGAAACACACTGGCCGATAGCGTCAACATCCGGATGGCTGGAGCATTTCATTGCCTACCTCCTACAGTATATTTTATAAATATATTATATAAGTATACATATAAAAATATGAATTGGCAAGCCCCCGGCTGCAGATCTTCATTTCTTATAGACGGGGATAAGTCACGCCTCCGTGGGGCATGACATATACTTTCGCTTTTGCGGGGACACGTGCCTTTGCCGCGCTGATCATAGCCCCGGGGGTATCAAATGCCGCAACGCAGGTATCATAACAGTGTTATTGCAGGGAGTTTGTTATATTTAAAGCGATGACCGCGAACATGCCCAGGGCGATAAATACCTTGGCAGCTATCGAGCCCAGCCTGCCGATAGCACTTCCGCTTCCGGCCTTCAGGGATTTAATGACGTCTCGCTTTAATATGAATTCGCCGAGGAAACCCCCCATAAATATGCCCAGGAACGTTCCGGGGATAATACCTACGCCGAAAAGCGCCGCACCGAACGCCGCACCCGCAATGCCCCCTATAACAGCACAGGCTATCGAAAGGTTTGACGCCTTGCCGAGCTTTTTAGCGCCCAGTATGACAAGTAGGTTTTCAAGGAGTTCGCCCGCGACATACAGGACGAGAAGAAAAAGGAGCGGTTTTAAGCCCAGAATGGAAAAGCCGGTCATTGCAGCGTATATTACCGAGCCTATAAGTATAATGAGCGTGCCGAATGACGTAAAGAATACGGCACAGAAACCGGCTATGCAGAATATAAGAAGAACTGCAAAAGAAAATATCGCCATCTATTCGTCCACAGTAGCTGTCAGGAACATTACGGTCCTTGTTATTTTTTTCGAAAGCCCGCCTGTGCCCGTCTCGTCTGCTTCCACACCGCCTAACACTATGGTGTCCCCGTTATTGATCAGTACCTGGGTCAGCGCCGTCCTGCTTAAGAGCTGGCCGTCATCATCGAGACGGCCTGTTTCGGGCCTGACCGTTACCATTATCGTACCATCGCTGTTGACCCTCGGGAGCACCTCGAGAAAATTACCGGTCTCAGCCAGTAACGGGTAGCTGTATTCGCTCTCCTCGCCGTCATGCCGGTGAATGGTCGTTACGTGTCCGAAGATCTCGTCCTTTACCGCTTGTATAACCGCCGGTGAATTGCTAAGGGTCCTTACGGTCATATCTGTGCGGATCCGGGAGCTGTTGGAGCTTCTCAAGAGCTCCAGCACCGCGCCGTACTCCGCAGCCGGCACAACGGCCTGGAATGAACTTATTCCCACTCTGCTGATAAGTTCGGCCGACATTTCGGTCACGATAACATCGATCTTAACCTGCGCCGGCCTGATATCTATATTCTTCAATACCTCAGCTATGCGCTTAATGTTCAACGGATAGTCGACGACTATTATGGTATTGCTGTGCTCGTCGGCTGTGATCTTGCCTCTGTCGCTCTTCATGTCCTTAACGGCCCCGTATAATTTCTCCGCGCTCGTGTATTGGACCTTGAAGATCTCAAGGTCGAGCTCATCGCCCTGTGAAAGGCAGAGGACCGCGGGTAAAAGAATAAAAATTAAAAGTAAACCCGTTATTTTCATATGTTCCATCCCCTTTTGAGTTCAGAGCTTCTGTGCCGCATGGCAGGACACATAGGATCCGATAAGGTCCTTAATCGCCGCTGTAACACTATCGTAATCTCCCTTGTCAAGCCACTCCCTTCTGAATACGCTTGCACCGAAAGCAAATGCGGAGACGTCGTTTTTCACGAAGGCGGATATATTTTCGGGCGAGATGCCACCGCAAGCCAGAAGTTCTATATCTTCGAACGGCCCCTTGATCTGACTGAAATACTCGGGACCGAAAAATTTTGAGGGAAAAACTTTTACCATGGCCGCGCCCGCACACCAGGCGCGGTATATCTCAGATGGTGTTAACGCGCCGGGAAATACCGGTATGGAATGTTTTACGCAATACGATACCACGTCCTCTACAAATACAGGCGTTACGATAAAAGACGCACCGGAGTCCAAAGCGGCGCGCAGCTGGTCCATGGACAATACCGTGCCGGCGCCCATCACGGCCCGGCCGCCAAGGGACTTTTTCATATCGGCCATCATCGCCGCCGCGCCCTTTGTATTCATGGTGATCTCGACAGCGTTAAGCCCCGATCTGATGATGGCTTCGGCAAGCGGGGCTGTCTCGAGGTGCCTTATTCCCCTCAATATCCCCATAAAGGGCAGTTCCTTGAATCTCTTTATATCCATCTCATTCGTTGTTTGCCGTACTTTCCAGCTCTTCGTAAAAACTGCGGTAATTTTCTTTGTCTTTCGTCCCGCGCAGTGCCATCGCGGCTCTGGGGTGCTCGTTCATAATGCCCGATATGGCGTAAGGAATAATATATCCCCATTCTATTTTTTCGCGGAGCGGGATAAATTCTTTGGATATAAGATCAAGTACGGGCCTTATGTCATATTTAGGGTTTTTGAGGAAACCGACCAGCAGTTCCAGCGGGCAATTCCCGGCCGCCCGGCCGATACCATACACGGTCCCGTCAAGATAATTGGCGTTGTGTATGATCGCCTCTATGGTGTTCCCGAAAGCAAGCTGCTGATTATTATGCCCGTGAAAACCGACCTCTTTTGTCTTTATTTTGTCCTTTGCCCGGGTTATCAGGCTCTCCACGCTCTCCTGGTAGAGAGCACCGAAGGAATCCACTATGTATATCACATTGGCCCTGCTCTCTTTTTCCAGCTGTTCCAGGGCTCCATCCAGTTCACTGCCCTGGTCCCTGGATATCGCCATTATATTAGCAGTCGTTTCGTAGCCCTTAGAAGCGAAATGATTTATAAGTGATATCGCCTTATCCACATCTTTTGCGTAGCAGGCTACGCGTATCATATCCACGGGGCTTTCGCTCGCCGGCTTCACATCCTCTATGTCAACGCGGCCGACATCCACCATAACTGAGATCTTGGTCTTTGATTCAATGCCGTCTATTACCTCTTTAATATCCTCGTCGTCGCAGAATTTCCACGCACCGTATTCTTCTGATGAGAATAGCCTCCTGGAATTCTTGTAGCCTATTTCCATATAATCCACGCCTGCGGCGGAAACGGCCCTGTAGATCTCTCTGACAAAGCGCTTGTCGAAATCATGATTGTTGATAAGCCCGCCGTCACGAACGGTACAGTCGAGTACCTTTATCTTTTCTCTGAACATTTTTCTGATTCTCCTTTTTTTAGTGCGTTAAGCCGGTAGGGCCATTCATGTGGCACAAGGCGGCGCTATTTGAATTCATTAAAGATCATGTATATCTTCTCGAAGTCCTCTATAAAAGGATCTTCTATCTTTTTAAATGTGGCCATATAATTCACAAATTCGGCCTGCAGTGCCCTCAGGTCCTTCCCCAGCGCCTCGATCAGCCATTTTACGTCGTCCGAACCTTCCATCTTTTGCCCTGAAACCCTCTCCTGGTATTCGATAAACTCGTCGTGGTACTTATCATTCAGGAATTTGACAAATGCCCAACTCTGGGCGTAAGCGCCCAGCATGGCCTTAGGATATACGCCCGGGAAGCTGCCTATTTTATAGACCATCAGGTGTTCCAGCGGAAAAAAGCTCTGTTTTTTGACCATCTGCTGGAAAAGATAGAACCACCTTTTGTTCATCGCCCCTGGCTCGGCTGTTTCGTAATACGTCGCCACACCTTCCGCAAGCCAGGAATTTGCCGCCATGAGGTCCGGCATCGCCTCTTCCTGCCTTATGCCCATAAGCTCAACGAGAAGCTTTCTCTTCTCCTCTATGTTGTCCGTTTCGAGGAATTTACGCTTGGCCTCTATCACATCTTCATCGTAGCCTGTCTCTTTCCTGGATACCATTATGTTCTGCAGGTTCCAGTTACTGTACAACTCGTGCGTAAATTCATGGCGCAGGGTATTCAGGGACATCTCTCGCAGCTGCCCCTGGACAATACTGTAATAACGCCATATCTTGTCCTTTATATCATCCGCTATGCCCTCGATAACTATATCATACCTGTCACTCCCCACTCGCCCTTTAACCGTATCTTCCCATTTATCGATCTCCTTGGTGCTCTTGCCTACAATGGCCTCGAATATGAAATCGGACATCTTGTCGCCTAGGGCATTGAAGCTGTAAAGGACCTTTCTCTTGGGGTCAAAATAGCCCAGGACGGCCCACCCCGGTACGCCGTCCGCCACGGCATGCTCAATAAAATCGAGATAGTCGTCAAATATGACGACGTAGTTTTGACATGACGGCTCCCTGCCCTTAAAGAGCGCAAGGTTCTCCAGATATATGCATGTATGAACGGCCCTGATAGCGCTCCTGGAGGCCCTGACCCAGGTTATGTAGGAGTCGGTCAGTATGGTATGATCCCCTTCATGGTACGTCGACATTTTGGGAAAAAGCTTTGAGAGGTCCGAGTAGATCTTGTCGCTTGTATTGTTAAGAACAGGCTTGAATAAAAGGTATTCGATGTCCTGCCGCTTGATATCCTGCTCAATGCTTCCGCCGCCTTCGGCGGGATAAAGCAAGGTGACCGCGGATGGGCCCGCTTTTACGATCTCCGCATCGAGGACCGCCGTGTTGTTCAGCCTTACCACAACATCGTTTTTGTAGGGCCAGCCCTGGCCGCCGGATATGATCTCGCTATCGTATGGCAGGGCTGTCTTATCCTCAGCGGCAACCCCGCGCTCCATGCGTTCGACCTCCTTGTCAAAGAACAGCACTTCCCCGCCTTCGTAAAAAAGGAGGTAACCGTTCGGTGCCTTCCTCAAAAAAGTGCCTGATACGGTGCCGCCGTTCTTCAAAAAGAGCGTGACCGTATCTTCATCGATCTTGACCTTTTTGTCTGCCTGTGATACTGCACAGCACAAAAGGAACGTAATTACCGCTCCTAACGCGATGCAGCTGCATTTCCGGACCATTGTACTCCCGATCGGGCTCCTCATAAAAGATCCTGGCTGCGCCAGCACAATACTGTTATATCATATTATCGCCTGAAAATAAACCTCAAAGGCATATACAACAGACGGTTCCTGTAAATAAAACGTGTTCTTTCGGCATAAGTGCTAAAACCATAATACTTCGCGAATTGCTCCAGGGGTATATTGATTATATACTCTACGGGTTCCAAAAAATTATCGTACAGCAGGAAATGGCTCTTTAAAAAAAGTCTGTTAGGCTCTTTGCCTTCCCCTTTACTCTTTATTCGCAGAACGGCAAAGGTGTGTCTTCTGATGAAATTATATATCGAGCGTCTTTTTAAAAGGCCCACTTTGAAAGACCTCTCCACTGAATAAGGCGCGCCGGAACCAAAGCATGCCCTGACCTGGGAAAGAATGAAAAATACGGTCGCCATCATCTTCCCACGCGCCGCCTCCTTTAAGACATAATCCCAATCGAAGTCTTCGTATCTTTTCAGGAGCAGGGCCAGGTCAATGACATTCTTAAGGCAGAGCACCTTGCCATGCCGTCTATTGTGGAGGGCCAGACAGAATAACCTGTCCTCCGGGGACAAGATGCGGATCTTCTGACCTTCGATAGAGGCCTCCTTGAGCCTCGACCATAGATCAGGAAGCACTGCTTCTTTACGCCTGTAATCAAGCGCCCAATGGAGCTCCATAAGGGAAGACCTTCTATGGGGCTTCTCTTCGCAGAAAGCAAGATGATATTGCCGCTTTTTCCAGTATTCTTCCTTGAGCCCCATTAATTCCTTTTTATATCCATTCTCCTGGAAGAGCGCTTCAGTTCTAGCGAGATCGTCTTCTTTGACCATCAGGTCTATATCAGCCATCCCCCTGGCGAAATGGTCCCGGTAAATATCAGAAAGCAGCCCAATACCTTTGATAGGGACCAGCCCTATTCCCCTGGCCGCAGAGGCCCGAAAGAGCTGCAGGAACATCCTGAGAAAACGCTTATTGCGGATAGCGTTGTGTATGTACGTATACTTCAAAATACGCATAAATCCCGGCTCTATGCTCTCCGAATATCTCCTCAACACCGTGTACAGTATGCCCGCCGTATCGTGATACCCTGTGATCTCTTTAATGCCGCTCCAGTCAAGAGAGCCTTCAGAGAGTATTTTCGTGAGCTCTTCACCGCTGTCTGGACAGCCAAGGTAAAGGTTGAGGCAGCACAGAAAAAGCCGTTCTTCTCTTGTTAAGCGCGGATCACTTCTTAATGTAGCGGTATAACCATACACCGTCTATCTCTCTTTCGAATTCCGGTACCAGTTCATTGCCAAGCTGCTCTCTGATGATCCTCGAAGCGTCGTCCAGCCCGCCGCTTCGCGCCCAGTTGCTGTAAATGACCCATAATCTCGCAAAATCAAGCTCGCCGACAGCGTAGTAGGGTATTGTCCTTTCGGAAGCGCGTACAGGCCTATTCCAGGCCGATGTAGAAACGCCGGGAGCGAAAATATGGTATTTTATGCGGAACCTACGCCCTGAATAATGATCAAAGGCCGGTATAACAGATTCATTCGCGTATGAAAGCACATCACCGGGCTCAACATTGGCGATCATGAATTGAGCTAGTTTTCTCACGGGCTGTTTCAAATAGGCGCCGGTGTGGTGACGGATGTCGGGTTCGATGCGGCCCGTAAAATAATTGAAGACGCCGAAAAGAAGCAATGCAAGCAATGCACCCAATAATATCTTCTCCGCCATCTTAAAAGCAAAGGCCAGACCTGCCCCCAGGAGCAGATAAAGATAGGGGCTGGCGACCATTAGACCCCTGTCCAGATAGATCGGAAAAAAGAGCTTCGAAAAACCATAAGCAGAGGCGGCAGGCGCCAAGAAAAGGACGGCGCAAAAAACAGCCGGCCCGCGAAGGTCACTGCGATCGAGCACAGCCCTGAAGAGTAGAACAAAAACACATAGGACGACAATATTACACGCTGCATAGGAAAAGGCTGTCCCATTATAACCCATAAGAAAATTCTCTAGGGTTATAACCAGAGACCGGGGCCCGGGCTCCGGCACCCAGAACCCTCCAGCGACAGACCGGAATTTATTCATGAACAGCGGAAAATGCACCGCTGCCGGCAGTAAAGCGGCAAGGAATAAAAAGATGTCCTTAGGTGCGGGACGCCACTTTGAATATGACATCGCGGCGATCACCTGTGCGCCGAAAAGAAGTGCAAAGAAATAGTTGCTGCAAAAACCTGCCGCTGAAACCAGTATGAAAGCTAGGCGGTATTTGCGGCTGCCGGTGCGCAGCGCTTTTATCAGCATGTAGGTGGAAAATATTCCGCAGAACGTCACAAGGCTGTAATCACGCGCTTCTTGAGCGTACCAAATATGGAAAGGTGACAGCCCGAGCAGAGCCGTGGATATTACGGCCGCCCTTCTGCTAAAGAGCTCCCTGCCGGTAAAATATAACGCTATCATTGACCCGGCGCCGAAGAGAGCTGACGGCAACCGCAGCGCTGCTTCAGAAAGGCCGAAAAGCTTTGTCCAATAATGCTGAATAACCCAGTAAAGAGGGGCGTTCCAGTTGTTCCACGGAGACTTAGAATAGACCACCGTGTAGATCTCATCATACCAGAGATCGCTGTATCCTATCCTGTAAAGCCTGATGGCAAGTAAGACTAGAAAAAAGAGGAGGAGCCCTATGGTGCCTTTCGATCGTTTTATGGCGTGCATAATTACATGTAGTAGATAAATGAAAAACTTGCAGTGAATAAAAGCAGGATCATGAGCAGCCGCTTCTTTTCGGCCCTGATAATAGCGAGCGAAAGTCCGGCCAGGGCCAATAGCGGCAAGGGGCTGTGCGTCGACTCGCCGCCGGCGGCTGTCTGGATAGTGGGGTCCGCATTCCTATTAAAATGTGAAAAGAACGGCAGGAGCGAATTGGCTGCGTTCTCGCCTGCGCCCTTAGCCGCATCTGGGAAGCCGCTTACAGCTGAAACAGCCTTGCCCGGTATGCTGCCTATCCCGGAAAGGGCCTCCCCAAGCCCGTCAAATATCGGAGTGAAAGTAGTGCTTATGCCGTCAGCCGCGTTCTGCATGCCCGGGGAGCTTGAGAACCACCCGCCAAGCGGCGTGAACGACCGGGCTATCGCATCATCGATAAGCGTGCCGGGTATCGATATCGCCTTTGTGGCAAGCAGCACGAACACTATAGCAAGCAATATCGGTATTAATCTCTTCATATTATTATTTTACCATCAAATTATGATAATTACAAGGCCGTGCGTTCATAAGTAGTGTCAAGAACTATGCTGACTTTCAAGAGTGTTAGTAGTCGTTTTTATGTT
>CAZKWI010000072.1:0-9971 GCA_964556455.1 uncultured Planctomycetia bacterium
CGCGGGAATGACATGGTTTTGAGCTTGTCTCCGCGTAAAACATTATACATCACCTGCGCCAGAAGACGGTTGTATTTTATGCCGTATTGCGGTAAAATTATCATGTAGAGGCCGCATATGCTCAAATCCATCCTTAAGAAGATACTTATAAACCTGAAGTATTTTATAAATTCTTTCACAAAGGCGCATATCTGTATATTATGCGGCGGGAGAAAGTCCAGGCCTATCTATATGGGGTGGCCCTATTATCTGCTTAGGTGCGGCAGCTGCGGCCTGGCTTTCGTAGGCAACCTGCCCTCGGACGCCGATTACCGGAAGTTTGTCAGCACCGGAAGCTGTGAAAGAGAGCAGGCGATGAGTAAGACGATATGGAAACAGTGGCAGGACTGGAAGATAGAGATCTGCCGCAAACTTGGCCTGTTCGAGTTCGAAAACGTTTTGTATGGCACAAAAAAGCTGCTGGAGATAGGCCCGGCAGAGGGCAAACTCCTTGCCGTCTTCAGGGAAATGGGATGGGATGTATCAGCCATTGAAGCAAAAAGGACCTTTGCCGATAAATGCAGGTCTGAGGGATATGATGTTGTCTGCGGCTATATAGAAGACACTGATATACCCGCCAAGTCTTTCGATCTCATAATAGCGATACATGTCTTTGAACACCTCAGGGACCCCAGGGTAGCGGCAGAAAAGATCTCCCGCGCACTAAAAGATGACGGCAAGGCGATCATAGAGATACCCCTTACAATAGAACGCACCAATTACAGCCATTACTATTTTTTCAACAAAAAGAGCCTTGGCAAGCTTCTTAAGGAGAGCCATCTTATTATTACCGGGGAGTTTAAATACCATGACTCTATATACAACTACGACAACCTGGCCGTCATGGTCGAACACGAGGCGGCCGTTAAGCCGCTTGGCAGGGCATAAAAAAAGAGAGCTTTTTGCTCTCTGTTAACCTTCGGCTTTACCCGCCTAAAGACCTATCTCTTCCTGCTCCTGCGCTTACTCTTGAGCTTAAACGGCTTGAATTTCATCTTCTTCACGGACAACTTCTTTAAATCCGTCTTCTTCAATTTCAGAGGCTTCAGCCCGAGCTCTTTTAATCTGAATCTCCTGAACTTGCTCTTTTTTAGCTTGAAAGGCTTGAAATCACCCTTTTTCAACGAAAACTTCTTGAGCTTAAATTCCTTCTGCTTTAGGGGCTTGAATTTAAATTCTCTCAATTTAGGCTCACGGACCTCGCCCGGGATATCGACATTGACGGTATTTGTTTTATTGAACACTATACCCGTATTGGTCTTCTTGGGAACATAAACCGGGATAGATAGCCATTCCGGAGGCCCTTCGATACCGACCGAGACCTTCTTGTCCGTACTCGTATCCTGTTGTCCCAGGTAAACCTCACCGTCAAAAGCATAGGCCATCTGAGGGCATAATACAGCAGTTACGCCAAGATATGCCGCAATTAGTAAGATATAACACAATAGTTGGTTTTTTGCGTTTTTCATGGTAACACCTGATTTCCTAACCTCTTCTAAATAGAGTGGTAACGAAATAGCGCACAGCGCTTATTTACCTCTCATAATAAGTATACATTATAAAATAGTCCAATTCAATGCATATAACTACCTTTTTTATTTTTAACATTGGGCTTTTTTTGTGTTTAGGCAGTGCTTTGTGGGCTTGTGGAACAGTATTGGTGCATAAGGGCAGCTTTGTGGCTATGCTATTTTATCTCTATTTTAGCCTTCTCATCGAAAGGGTTGGTCCTGACAGCCAGGCTGAAAAGGTAGGGGTAATCTGTCTTAAGGTGGCTCATATACGACACCCATTCCACGATAAGCCTGAGATATGCCCTTTTTATGTCACCTGCAAGGTGCTGGCAGTCGTTCTCAGGAAGGCCTTTCAGGCTCTTCCTGAAGGTCAGCTCTTCTGTCAGGTGAAAAACAGCCCATAGAAGGTTCGTAAATGATTCGTGCTCCAGCAGGTTTGGGTTCTCGAGCAGCCTTAAAAAGAAATTCCTTTTTTGCCTCAAGAAATCTTTCAACTCCTCTAGTGCTTCAGCCTGAACGGTGATCTCGCAAGTGTAATACCCCATGTGCCTGCGCAGTTTAGAGAATTTGCGCTCATGCCAGTCATTATTGACTATAAGCTCCCTTTTTATGACGTCCGACTTGGGGTCCATCCCTGCGAAGAACTTTAAAAGATGAGTGCCGGCTTCGCTGAAAAAGGCGCCGATGACCATATCGAGCTTCTTTATCATCGACATCTTCTCCCTGTGCATCAGCAGGCGGTGCAGGACCATCGTTACGAGAAAGACCTCAAGGAAGACAAAAGCGATATCGCCTACAAGGTATATAAATATGTGGTGGACATCCCTGAAGATATAATAGTGGGCCAGGTAGACCGCGATAGAAAGCCCTATCAGGACCAAGCCCAAAGCTATCTGCCAATTCAGCTTTTTGGTCATCTTTCCCTCTTTATAGATCGATCCCGGGACGCCTCCGCAGCGCCTTCTTTTCAGAGCGGATCTTTTTGGCCCTCAACATCTTCTCTTTTGCCCTGCGGGAGCGCTTTCTCTTCTGCCGCCTTATCTTTTCTATACGTTTGCGCTCCTCGGACTCCTTGCCCAGGACAAGGGACTCTATCTTATTTGCCAGTATCCGCCTTGCCAAAAAACGGTTCAGCGACTGGGAGCGCTCTCTCTGGCATTTGACCTCTATGCCGGTGGGCCTGTGTTTAAGATAGACGCATGAAGCGGTCTTATTGACCTTCTGCCCGCCTTTTTTGCTGGAGCGTATGAACTTCTCCTTGATATCGCTCTCTTTTATCCCGAGGGCGATCATCTTCTTATATACAGCGTTCTTCTTCTCTTCCGATATGTTGTGTCTCATCGTCCTTTTTTTCATCGGGCATATCATCGAATATATCCACAATGGCCATGATCTTCATCGCGTCGAAGACCTTCTTTATCTGCCACGTACACATAGCCCCTCTTCTTTGTTATATTGATATTCAGCGACATTCGCCCTCCTTTTGTTTTTGCGTTTTATTATATTCAGGCGGCCTGTCCATCTTCTCCACCCGGTATTTTAGTCGGCAAGCGGTATCTTGAATTTCTCCTTCAGGTTCAAGATCTCCTTCTCAAGCCCCTCCGTCGCGCCGCTTGCTTCTTCGGCCGCGTCCTCCAGGACCTCGGAACCCATCTTCCAGACCTCCTTTGCCTTGGCTTTCATGCCGGTCACGGTCTTTTCGGCGGCCTTTTCCGCAACCCCTATCTTCTCCATGGCGCTTCCGCCGAACTCTTCCAGGTCCAGCTCTGCCAGCCTTGACACTGCGGTGTCCATAAGCGGCTTGGCTATCACAAGGCTCATCAGCTGGTTGCGGTTGGTTATGCCTGTAAAGGTTTTGTCCAGGTTAACATTGAATCTCCTGACTATCGGCACGCCCATCAGTGAATAGTCCTTGAATACCACCTTATCCACTTTAAGGGCGAGCTCATCTATCTGTATATCGGGTGCGGCAGCGGCCTTTTTTTCCGCCTGCGGTTCGTTCTTTTGCACCATGATCGCCTTTATTGAACTGACATTAAGCTCGCCATCCTGGCCTCTTATGACAGCAAGTTCCTCGATATGCAGTCTCACTTCCTCCAGGTGTATATTTCCCTTTATGATATCCAGAAGATTATAATCTACATATATTTCTGGTGCGTTAAGCATGAGGGGATCTTCGTAACCGTCGGGGTTAAAAAGCGACAGGCCCTCTATGCTCACCAGGGTATTGAGTATCCCCGCGTTCACCTTCCTGGCCTCGAGCTTAAGACCGGTCATGGCCTCTATCCCTCTTTCGAGGGAGGCCTTGGCGATATTATCCTTAACAAAGCCGATGACAAGTGCGATGACTACGACCACCACTGCGGTAATAAGCATCTTCTTCATAAGACCTCCTTTTGCATCTCTACAAAGTGCACGGTATCCTTTATCTCGTCCCCGCTCACCTCGAAAAGCACATAATTATACTTATGCGTTAAACGGGCATTGTGAACGACCCTGTGTCTTCCCCCCGCCCCGCCGGTGATTATGAACCGAACATTGCCGATCGTCTCTTCTGTGTACCCGTGTGCATGGCCGGAGCAGACATATCTGACCGTCGAATCCTCTCTCCGTATAAGCTCCATGAACTTTTCTGAGTTCTGCTTAAAACCGCGGTCTCCCAGGCCGTCAAGCGGCGGCGGCTGGTGCATGAAGATCAGGCTTGTCCGATCACCGCCGGCAATAAGCCTCTCCAGCTGGCCTAGCATTTCATCGTCAAAACCGTCTATCGCTCTCCACTCCGCGTCAGATCGCGGCAGCTCTATGATATCTTTTACCTTCTGCTTGAAATTGTTGTCTACGCATATGAACCTGAAGCCGCCTATGTCAAAATAGAAATCGAGCGGTCCAAAGACCCGCGCGAATGTCAGGTACCCGAAATTATAATAATCGTGGTTCCCGATGATGGTAACGAACGGTACGGGTATATTCTTTCTTATGTACTCTATTTCCCGTAAATAATGCCTGACCTTGCCCTGTTCCGTAAGGTCGCCTACCGAGAGTATAAAATCCGGCTTGTGTCTGAGCGCGTCCTTTATGACCGCGCCGAATATATCATGCCTTGACTCGCTGTCGCCCAGTACGATAAATTTGAACCGTGACGGGTCTGTCTCCTTGCGGATCCTCCTGATGCTGCTGATATTCAGGTCCGACGGAAGGCTCGCCAGTTTCTTCTTAAGGGTCTTTTTATTCGTGTAGAGATACTCCTGATTTGCAAGCTTCAGCATCAATGCTGCTGTATATGCTATATAGGCGCACAACATGCAGGACAGGGCGCCTGCCAGGATCATCTTCGTTCTTTTTCTAACCGGCAATGCTGCTTTTGTTCCTCACTCTTTCATACTATTATATATCTCTTCGGCGACTTTGCAAGAAAAAAACCGGAAGCACGTTCGAATAGAGGTCCGTCCACGGCCTCACTTCTTTTACGCCGCGCAATTCCCGCCAGTTCAGTTCGCCGGTCAGCTTGCGGAAGGCATCTTCGCTCCAGGTAAGGGCCCCCCACCTGGAGGCCAAAAAGATATCCCCTTTGCCTGTGTTGGAATTGATGCCGGCATAAGCCCCGGAGGCGCGCGCGGCAGAAGCAAGCACAGGCGCCAGGTCTATATAGCGGTTGGTGATGTGAATAAGCACAATGCCGTCCCTCGCAAGATGCCTTTTGTATTCCTCGAAGGCCTCAAGTGTCAGGAGATGGGCCGGGATAGAATCGCCGCTGAAGACATCTATAATAAGGAGGTCGTAGCCCCTTGCAGGCATATCGCCAAGCGATATGCGCGCGTCGCCGAAATAATGGTTTATCGCGGCCGCGGAGCTCTTTAAATATCCGAATAACTTGTCGGCAATAAAGAATATATCTGGATCCAGCTCAAAAAAGTCGAATACCTGGCCCTCCTTTCCGTATGCAGCCAAGGTGCCGGCCCCAAGCCCGATCACTGCTATATTATCGAGCTCGAAAATATCCGACCGCAATATACCGCCTGCCGGCGTGCGGGTGTGGTAATACGCGGTCGGCATCTTTGCGGCCGGCCCCGCCAGGAGCTGTGTCCCCTGTATAGTACTTCCGTGGCAGAAATACAAAAGCGGATATTCGGCAAAAACTCTGTAATTGCCGTAATAATTGCGATGTCTATAAAGATCTTTGGACCCCTTGAAGACTGCCGGCCAGAGGATAAGAAATAGCAGTATATACGCTATCATACGGACTGGCTGTACACCTATCCGTTTCTTCGTACCGGACAGAGATAGAGCCAGGTACACAAGAAGGAAGCTTACAGGAAACTCTGCCGAAAAACTGGATATCCTCGGCATGATCCAGCTTACGAATATCCCGCCGAATACGCCTCCAGCGGCTATGACCAGATAAAAGAGAGTGAGCCCGCCGGTTGCGGCAGGTCTGTCGGCGGACAGCCTGTGTTGGCAGAACATGCAGATCGAGAAAAGTACCGTATAATAGGCCGCCATGCACAGCGCGAAGGGAAAGAGCGCCTTCTTTGCGAGAAAAAAAAGCAGCACGCCGAATCCCGCGGTGAAATGGAAATTTTCTCTGATCCATCCCGGGCACCAGGGACTTGACTTGAAGTTGAGGACAAACGATACAAGATAGATAGATAAGGGTATCACCCACAGGAACGGCGCCGGAGTGATCTCATAGGTTATAATATCGGTGACGGATAAGAAACCGATAACGCTCGCAGCACCGAGAAAGAACCAGGAGATCTTCCGCTTTTCCGTGATCTTTTCGAGGGTACCCTTCACAGCCGGCGCTTCTTCAGGCGGCATAATAACCAGCCGGAAGACGATAAAGTGCAGGGCGAGCAGCGCCGCGTAACACGATCTCCATATAAGTAACTGTGTATCTAGACCGAAGAAGAGCTCAAAGAACACAGGGTATGTCAAAAGGGCGAGTATAGAACCGAAATTGGAAGCGGCGTAAAGGACGTAAGGGTTTGACCTGCCGGGAAGCTTCGAGCCGGCAAGCCAGGCCTGCAATATTATACTCGTTGTGGAGAGCACGAAGAAGACCGGGCCTATCGTTAAAAAGAGCTTGCCAAAGATATCGGTGACCATGGCCGCGCCGCCGGCCGAAGAAACGGCCTGCAGCGGTCTTCCGGGAAAAGTAAGGAGTGGAAGGAGTATCAGCAAGAGATGTATCCGGCGGTAGCGGAATATCCCCAGTTTCTTTATCACGGCATGTGAATACGCGTATCCGGAAAGGAGTGCCGCCTGAAAGAAAACGACGCAAGCGCCCCATACCAGGAAACTGCCGCCGAACGCGGGAAGAAAGACCTTCGCGATAATGAGCTCTATCTGGAACAATAAGAATGCCGCGAGCGCGGCAAGCATGGAGAGCCAGTGCACCTTCTTCACAGCTTATCTTTGTATTCTTCGGTGTACTCGAGGATCTTGTTCATCATATCAACAACCTTTGACGGGTGCCTGCCTACGGCTGTTTCTCCCGACAAAAAGACATGGGTCGCGCCGTCAAGTATGGCATTCGCCACATCTGAAACTTCGGCCCTTGTCGGCAGGCGCTCCTCTGTCATGCTGTCGAGCATCTGCGTTGCAACAACGACCGGCTTGCCTTTTTCGCGGCACTTTCTTATGATCTCCTTCTGCGCCACCGGCACCTTGTAAATGGGGATACAGATCCCAAGGTCCCCCCTGGCAATGATAATGCCGTCCGCCTCATCGATTATGCTGTCTATGTTCGCAAGCGCCTCTCTCGACTCTATCTTGGCGAAGATCCCGCACCTGGGCGCACCCGGCTTTACAATCTTCTTCAGCTTCCTTATGTCCTCTGCGTCCCGGACGAACGATTGAGCCACATAATCAAGCTTCCGGCTCATCGCCACTTTTACATTCTGCCTGTCCTTTTTGGTAAGGGCTTCGAAATCAAGCTTTACACCGGGAATGTTTATCCCCTTACGGTCCTTCAAAACCCCCGGCGTGACCACCCTGGTCTTAAGCCGCTTCTTATCCACGACCTTTACGGCAAGCTCTATACGGCCGTCGTCTATATAGATAGAAGTGTTTTTTTTAATTCTCATGAGCGAGCCTTTGTAGTCGAACGCGACTTCCTTTCTTGTGCCTGTGACCTCTTCGGTCGTCAGGTATATATCGTCGCCCTTCCTGAGCGGGATGGGTCCTTCCAGGGCCCCCACGCGCAGCCGGTAGCCCTCCAGGTCCTGCATGATCTTTATAGCGCGCCTCATCTTTTTGTTGAGGGCGCGGACCAGCCTGATCTTCTCTTCGTGTTCGGCCGTTGTACCGTGTGAGAAATTGAGCCGCACTATATCCACGCCGCTTATGAACATCTTCCTGAGAACTGTTTCACTCGAAGATGCCGGCCCCAGCGTGGCGATGATCTTGGTCCTTACCATTAATAGATCCTGTCTTTTCGATTATGGGAAATTTGTAAGATACCCCTGCGCATCAGAAAAGATAATACGCAGCAGCACAACCTTTATCAGGGAGTCTGTAATATTTTTTAAATCGCTTCTATGGTTGAAGGGGGTTTGGTGGCCAGGTTATATGTAACGCTCACCACTCCCGGGACTTCATTTACCATCCTGTCGGCAACCTTGCGGAGCAATTCGTAAGGCAGGTTGGTGGGCGTTGCCGTCCTTGCGTCTATGCTGTCCCAGCACCTTATCTCGAGCTGCAGGCCAAAATCCCTGTTGTTATCACGCATGCCAGTCACTCTGTCGGCGTGCAGAATGGCCATGTACTGAAAAGCCTTTGTATGGGCAAGCTCTTCTTCCACTATGACCGTCGCCTTCCTCGCTATGGCGATCCTTTCCCTTGTCGCTTCACCTATCACTCTCGCTGAGAGGGCCGGTCCGGGAAATGGTATGCGGTTGTATATACTTTCCGGAAGCCCAAGGGCCTCCGCAAGCATCCTGACGCCGTCCTTGCGCAGCTGGACGAGCGGCTCGATTATCTTGTATCCGAAACTTTCTTGCGGGTCTATGCCAAGCTGCTCAAAGACATTGTGCTGCCTCTTGATACCGGCAATGGTCTCGTCCACATCGGTCAATATCGTCCCCTGCAGGAGATATTTGGCCCCGCTCTCTCTTACAAGCCTTCCGAAGACATCTTTGTAGAAGGTCTGCGTTATCGCTTCCCTTTTTTCCTCAGGGTCGGTCACACCTTTCAATGCATTAAAGAACTCGTCCCGGGCGTCTATTATCTCCACTTTGACGCCCTGCTGCCTAAAGATCTCCACTATCCTCTGCGGCTCCCCTTCTCTCATGATACCGTTATCGATAAAATATGTCTTCAGCCTGTCTCCCAAGGCCCTGTGTCCCAGCATCGTGACCGCGGAAGAATCTACGCCGCCGGAAAGCGCGTTTATCGCAAGACCATCGCCTACGAGGTCCGATATCTCCTTTGCCTTCTCAGTGATGAATTCGTTCATACTCGCCTTCTCAAGCCTTACTTCTGTCGCTACTGCCATTTTGGCCTCCCTTTTTTACCGTTACTGGATAATTTCGTAAATGACATTACAGGTGGCGGAAACCTCTAAAGATCCTGCCTCTATCTGCGGGGCTGAAGAAACTGCGGCCGCCTCCATAACGCCGAAATTCCTCTTGCTATCATACAACGGCCTTATCGTGGATTCGCTCACCTTGAGTATCCTGCCGGTCGAAACACCGAGCTTTTTTGTCAAAAGAAGCGCTTTTTCGCTGGCATCGAGCGCTGCCTTGGCCTTTGCCTCTTTCTTAAGCTCGCTCAGCCTGCTCGATGTAAAGCTGATCCCGCTGAATGTATTCGCACCGTTTCGGACAGCTGTATCTACGACCTTGCCGGTATCTGAAAGCGCACGTATCTTCACGGTAAGGTCCTGGTTCACCTTGTATGAAACCGGCTTGCCGGGCAGCTGCCTGCCCCTGTCGTCCTTCGGGTATACGGGCCTTATATTATAAGAGGAGGTCTTTACGTCATCCTCCTTGACCCCCATGATCTTCAACGCTTTTATAACGCTGTTCATATCCTCTGTGTTCAGCCGGTAAGCCGTTGCGAGAAGCTTGTCCTCGCTGGTCACGCCGAAACGCGCGTCCGCCTCATCAGGCCTTACAGTGACCTTGCCCTCTCCCTGCACGCTAATGGTCGGCACACTGTCGGCTATGCTCCTGTAGAGCGCACCCTGGGCGAAGCATTCGCCTGTGTGTAAAATAAATGCCCCTGTAAGTACTGCGATAATTAAAATCAGCCCTTTTTTCATAATACACCTCCGGGTTTTATCTTCTGTTCATTATAATAAGGTACGCCGGATTTTGCAATATGTATTTTTTGTCCACTGCCATGCCCGTAAGGGCGGCATGAAGGTAATGTCAATTAAATTGTGTAAATTCTTTCAAGGGTTTAGCCTCCCACTTG
>CAZKWI010000073.1:0-9880 GCA_964556455.1 uncultured Planctomycetia bacterium
TTTACCTTGATGCCGCTCGATGTCTGACCTTCGGCTATAAAATAACTGGACTTCTTCTTCTTATCCTCTATTATTGCCTGCGGCGTCGCACCGGATACTATGCCCAAAAGCGACAGGTTCCCTATGATCTCCTCCAGAGGTATGCTGGGAACTACGGGACCTGTCACCACTTTTATGAGCGGCTTAAAGATATCTTTACCTAGTTTCTGAGAATAATACGAGTATTCCTTCGGTTTTATCTCCTTTGTATCCCTCGCGCTTATCTCGGGAAACTTTTCATCCAGTATGTCCATCACTTCAGATGTTGGTATAAAAAGGTTTATAAGAAAATAAAGGACGACGACTACCATGACGCTGAAGAGAATGATATTCAGTAACCGGATCTTCTCCAAGAGTGCTATATCCCCTATCTTGAGCGATGCCGGAGCGGGGATGATAGGTCTTTCTGGCCCGGCAGGCGCTGCGGGTGCACTTTGCGGCGTTGAAACGGGCGCGCGGTTCGACCCTGAAGGCGGCGTGGTGCCCTTCTTCTTCTTTATAAGGTTCAGTAGCTTCTCTTCAGGTGAATATTCCTTTGTCATACAAGCACCTCTTGCGAGATAACCTGCCTCATGATCGAGGCGTCGACTACACGCTTATCCTGCATTACCAGGCATTCGAGCGCGTTGTGCGCAGCAACGGCTATCCTGCGCGGATATCCCATGGTATATTCGTAGATCATCTTGAGCGCCTCGGGTGTAAAGAGGATCTGTCCGGAATTAAAGCCCGCTTTCCTGAGCCTGAACCTTATCATCTGTCCGGTCTCGGCTTCATCAAGAGGGTTTATTATATACTTCAGCGTTACCCTGTCGTAAAAATTCTTTATTCTCTTTATCTTAGGCAGTATCTCCATCTGCGCCAGCACAACGATCTGCAGCAGCTTATATTCATTCGTTTCGTAATTGAGAAGCGTCCTCATTATTTCAAGGTAAGAATGGGTAAGCTTCTGGCCCTCATCTATAAGAAGTACTATGGTCTTGTTCTCATCCACGCCCTTTTTATATAGGTACTGTTCTATCGCCTCCTTGTAGTCCAGCGATGACCTGAGCGCCGGGGATACACCGAACATCTTAGCCAGGTTCTGGAGGAACTGATATTCTGAATTGTAAGTCGGGTCAAGTATCAGCTTGAATATAAAATTATTCTCGCCGTCAAAAGTCTGAAGAAGTGTCCGGCAAAGGGTGGTCTTGCCCGTGCCCACATCGCCCATTATGAGATTCAATCCCCGCCTTAATCTTATGGCGATCTCGAGCCTATGCAGCGCTGTATTATGCGCAAGTGAACGGTAAAAGAATCCAGGGTCAGGACTCGTAGAGAAAGGCTCCCTCAAAAGCCCTAGCGCTTCGTAGTAGCTCATATCAGCCTTTAAGTTCCTTTCTGATCTGGCAGAGCTTCTTATTCTCTCTTCTCATCTGCCTTATGAGAGAGAGCCTGTCAACGGTCCTGTCGCTGAAATACCTGAAATTGGTATCCGGGCTCCTGCCTATCTCTTTTATCAGCCCGAGCTTCAGATAGTATTTTATCGTATAGACGGACAACCCTGTCCTTACAGCCAGATCTTTTATTAAATATATAGTCTTCATTTTGAGTATTATTAACTCTTTTTAGTGAGTATACATGAGAATATATGCATTGTCAAGAGTAGGCAGGTAGTTAACTCATTTATTTTATGGCGGTTATGGAGATAAATAACTCTCTGGGTAGAGAGCTATAGTGAAATGCTGAACATTGAGGGTTTGGTGATCTCAAGCGAGGCGGAAAGGAGGTTTCCTTTACTTAGGCTGGATTTCAGAGTAAGCCTGGTAACCCTCATAAGGTTTTCAGAGCTCTGAAGGTCATAGATAAACTTGGACAACTGCGCTATGTCAGCTTCCGCGCTCAGTTCAAAGACGAACAGCTTATAAATATCTTTGGATTTGGTGGGCTGCGGACGGATGTTCGTTATTCGTATCCTGTTGGTGCTAGCGATAGATTCTATCGCCTTGAGCATCGACGCCAGCTCCTCTTCTTCAGAGTCGGCGGAGTCTATGTAATCCTCGTACTTTTCGTACTCGGCAGTTATGATATTCTTGCGCTGAAGGAGTCTGTAGCTTTTTTCCAGTTTCAGGTAGCCTGTTTCAATATCGCCGGTTATCTCCGAAAATGATTTGACGACCGGCTCGACCACAAAATTATAGCCGAAGGTTACCGCGACTATGGCTACCGCCCCAAAAAGGAGCTTTCCTTCCCTTGATGAAAATTTTGGTGATATCATAATTTATATCTGCGAAAGGTTGCAGTGTATTTCAAAGTCCGTGATCTCTTCGTTACCGACTAAACGCTTCGTCGCGTATCTCACTATCACTTTTTCGAAATATTCAGAATCATCAAGTATCGATATGAAGTTATAGACATCGGAAAGTGTCTTGGACATCCCTCTCAAAAGACACGTCCTCTTGTCCTCAAAATCAAATATCGTCAGAGATATCTGGGAGGGCATCTTGGCGTAAAGCTCTCTCAGG
Organism: uncultured Planctomycetia bacterium; assembly: GCA_964556455.1. Taxonomy (GTDB): domain Bacteria; phylum Omnitrophota; class Gorgyraeia; order JABMRJ01; family JABMRJ01; genus CAZKWI01. Next base: position 2,541 of record CAZKWI010000073.1, read on the forward strand.
ATATCTATGCTCGAGCCAGAAGTCTGCAGCTGGGCTTTTACAACCTCGGTCACGGCCTTGAGCCGTGTCAGTTTTTCAACTTTTGGCTTGGACTCCGTGAGTTGGCGGTTTATCGAGGCCATCTGGTTCAGTTTTCCCAAGTAGCTCTTCGTAGCTATGCCGCCGACGCCCACAACGATACAGAATGCCAGGACAGCGGACATTATCATGCTCTCCCTCAGGATCTTTGCGATCTTCTTATGGCGTATATTAAGCGGCAGCAGATTTACCTGGAGGTTCGGCAATGCCTGCCCGGACGCGATCACGGATGTAAATGTCTCGTTCTCGATGTCGTTATCCGCCGGAAGCCTAGGCCTGATACCCTTGGGGCATTCGCCGAGAACATCGATATAGCTTGTCTGCAGCCCGAGCTCCTTTCTCAGGGACTGGGCCTCGTTCTTGAGTACAGAGCGCTTTCCGGTAAGGATAAGTTTATTAACTTTCGCTCCGGGGAATGTCCGCGAGTACGTAAAGAGTGTCTTCTTGACCTCTCCGGCTATTTTAGAGGACATATCTTTCTCCGTAGCAAAACTTATGCACCGGGAAAAAACGATAATACCGGATTTGATAAGCTGGACGTCGACAACGCTCCTGCCTATATCCACTAAACAGGCATTTGCCATATGGGCCTGGTCTTTAAGCCTCTTAAGGTACAAGAGGCTTATCGTTTCTGAGCTAAGGGAAAGTCTCTCAATGCTTACGCCAGCTTTATTGAAGGGGCCGCATAATCTCGCGATCTCGTCAGCGTGAGCCAGTGCCAGCATGATATCAGAATAGCCCTTCGCGTCCCTTCCCAGTATCCTGTACCCTGAAACTATCTTATCAGGCGCGAACGGCAGCTGCTTTACGGCCTGTAAGTTCACCATACTGTCGATCTCTGTGGGATTTACAGAGGGTAGCTTGAGATTCCTTACGGTCACTTTGTAGCGCGGGACATTGATTATTGCCCTGGTGGCCGCGATCTTATAATCATTGGCGAGTTTTTGTATGGTCCTTGAAAGGGCATCAGGGGTATTCTTCAGCGCCCTTGCGGCTATAAGCCTGTTGAGGACACTTCTGTGCTCGTCTATCGTGAACTGAGCCAGTTTGACAATATCGTTCTCAATATCAAATACGCTCAGACTCTCTTTCGGTCTAAACACGCGGACCCCTTTTAAGGCTATCTTTCTTCATGCCAGAAAAGCCACTCGATGTCCGGAGGAGGTATGTCGTCCGAAAAACCCCCTTCTTTCATCTGTTCGGGCTTATTGAACTCAATGACCGCAGTCACTTGTTTTTGGACCTTGTCCACAAAAGAATTCACACTTGCCCTGTAAACATCCGAGGCCGTTGCAAAAGTCCCTCCTGTAACGGTCAGGTCCCTGAGCTTCTTATATTCAATAGGTGTTATCCCATATATATTACCATACCAGTTTTCATCGTTCAAGTTTTTAACTTCAACCATACCCTGCGTGCCTCTGTCTATTATCGCTGTGCCGGCGACAAACCACCTGTCATCGCCGGTGCCGGACTTTCCGTCAACACCCTGCCTAAAACTCACCACCTTGGACGCAAGTTCAGGGAACGCTGCGCCGAAAGCGGCGTTCAGGACCATAACGCTCGCGGTATTAATATTCAATTTACCTTCACCGAAGACGGTGACATACGGGGCGATATCTTTTAGAAATATCTCCTTGGTGATCCCTTTTACAAGGAGAAGTTCTTCTGTAGCAGCAAAATCCTCGCCGCTTGTACTATACGGCACCGGGAGGGATTGATAATACGCATCTTCAGCCCCAGTTGCATTACCGATGACCTTGGGAGTTGTATCTTCATCCCGCCAGTCTTCGATAGCAGCTGCAATGGCATTGGCCTCCTCGACATCCATATCGGAGGCGGCAAGTAGGCTGCCCATGAGGGTAGCGGCATTGTCACTGTTTAGATTGATACGCCCGCTCTCGTCTTCAAGACCGTAGAAGACACTCTTTTTCCCAGACCTGTCTTCATCTGGTGATTTATAGCTTACAGTGAACCTGCCATTGCCGAGCTCTATATCCTTAAATAGGTCTTCGTTGTTGGCCCACGCCTCGCTAAGGGCATCTACCGTCAGGGATTTTCCTTCGACATACTCTTTCCACTTCTCAATGATCGCTTTCCTGATCCCGGCTTTTGCGATATAAAGCGCTTTCATTTTATCCAGCGTATAACCCGTAAGTCTAATATCGAGGCCGGTCCTGAAACCGACGCCTATCGCGAAGAGAGTCAATATGGCGATTATCCAGCTTGTGATTATGAGTATTACCCCTTTTTGACCTTTCACTTTACTTTTTCTTCTTCCTTCTCCGAGCTCAGCTTGCCTACTGGTATCAGTATGGTCTTTGTCAGTTTTCTTAACGAGCTCTGCCCTTTTATTTTCATGTTTATCTTTACGCCAAGCGGTATGGCTTCCTCCTGGTCCCAAAAGTTCATCCAGACAGGGTCAGCATCTTCACCTTCTCCTGCATGGCTGTATTGTATCTCCAGGGTCTCTACATCCTTAAGTGAGGCTTTTGGGAACAAAGGGTCCTCCGAAAAACTCCTCGATTGTGGTTTTACAGTACGGACAAACTCACTATTTTCAAAGCTGTATGTCATGCGGCAAAGATCGCGGTCTTTGAGCGAAACAAAAGTGAAGCTCCTGCCTTCTCCTGTAAAATAATATACGGGGGGCTCCTCTTCTCCGGACTGCTTATACCCACGGGGAACATACCCAGTTCCGGCCTCAACAGGCGTAAGCAAGGCATTTCTAAGGTCCAGGGAAAGCTCCTCAGTAAAGAGCCTTATGTTCTGATGTGTCTCCATCGCTTTCCGGCTTCTCCGCAGCACGCTTACGCCGCCATAAAAGCTGGAATAGAGCGACGTCACCACTACCGAGAATATCGTCATGGCAAGCAGGAGCTCGAGCAGCGCAAACCCCGATCCGGCATCATTCTTCGTTCCAAAGAAACGTATCAATTGATATCCTCTGCTTATTGTCGCGCTTCTGCCATTCCACTTTCAGATTTACATGGTTCAGAGGGGCATCCTTCAGAGGTGTGGCCTTTGCAACCCAGCCATAATCCTCTTCCGATGCATCACCGCCTTTGTGGCTCCCTCTGCCGATGGAACCCTTTGACTCCAGATTCCAAAGTTCCTCTTCTAGGAACGCGATGGACCTCAGAAAATCTGTGCCTGTCTGCACGGCCCTGGTCGAAGCTGATAATGAACGCACTACATAGATCAGGCTTACGGATATCAGCGTTACGCTGACCAGCACCTCAAGAAGAAGGAAACCTTTATCGCTTTTTTTTATCATCAGTGATAGTGACATAGCCCAGGTTACCGGTCACCTCTACGATCAGGGTCTTATTCTTTCCCACAAGTCTTATCTTCGCCTTGTCGGAACGCCCATCCGGATAAAAGGTTATATCGGCCTTGCCGGTTTTGAGCAGGACGTTGGATGGGAGCGAAAACGTCCTGCCGTATTTATCGTCAAGCCTTACGAATATATCAGAATCCTTAGGGTGCTCTCTTTGTATGTGGTAATTGTACTCTTCTGTGTTAAGGATAAGTTTGTAGCGCACTTTCTCGATTATCGACCTCTCCTGCGCAAAACTTATCATTTTGGAGATATTTAGAGAGGCATCCTTGAGCTCAAGGCCAGAAAAGGCCCCCCTGAATACTGGCGTAGATACGGCGATCAAGACTGCCATTATGACAGTCAGCAGGATAAGCTCTATTAGAGTAAAACCTTTATTAATCCGTCTCTTCCCAGTTCGTGATATCGTCTCCACCGCCTGGTGCCCTGTCCCTTCCGTTCGACCATAGGTCATAAGCATTCTTATTGTGCTCTCCGGGGTAAGTGTACTGGTACTCTTCAAGCCAGGGATCCTTGGGCTTCTTCTTCAGGTATGGGCCGTTCCAGTTTGGCGGCGAAGGGGATGGTTCGTTCATAAGGGCGCCTAGATCAGACGGATACGCCCCGTTATCCAACTCATACAGGTCGAGCGCTATTGAAAGATTTGCCTCTATGTCCGCCCGGGCGGCCGTCACCTTGGCCTGTTCCCCCCTGCCGACAAATTTCGGCACCACCATAACGCTCAAGACACCGATGATTATAACCACGAGCATCAGTTCTATCAGCGTAAAACCTCTTCTCTGCATAACATCCTCCTTTCTTTCTTTATTGTGCGATTATGTTCATTTGGAATATCGGCAACAGCATTGAAACGACTATAAAGCCCACGACCAGGCCCATCGTCAGTATCATGAGTGGTTCCACGAGCGAAGTCATGGTCTTTATGGTATTATCGGCTTCCCTTTCGTAAGAGGTGGCTACCTTGAACAGAGATTTTTCGATACTACCGCTTTCTTCGCCCACGGCGATCATATTTGTGGCGAAAGTAGGAAAGTTCTTTTTCGACATCAGGCTCTTAGAAAGAGATACTCCGTCACGCACCTCCCTGCACGCAAGCGTGATCTCTTTATGCAGCACGGCGTTCTGCATGGTGTGCGATACGGTTTCAAGAGCATCGAGTATGGGCACGCCGTTCTGCAACAGCGTCGCCAGGGTCATGGAGAAGCTGGCGATCTCGGCTTTTTTTGTCAGTTCGCCAAGGAGCGGCATAGAAAGCTTGAACCGGTCTATGGTAAGCCTTCCCTCTTCCGTCTTCATGGCGCGGTTAAGGGCAAAGACTATGAACCCGACTACAAACACCAATATATACCAGTAGTCTACGGCAAAACCGCTTATTGATAGAAGTATCATCGTAGGTAACGGCATGGCCTGGTCGAGATACTCGAACATTCCGGCTATCTTGGGGATAACGAACGTTATGAGCACAAATATCGTCAGAAATCCTACGGTAGCCATAACAGCGGGGTAAGCCAGGGCGGATTTTATCTTTGACTGCAGCATCTCCTGTGCCTCGGAGAAGTTAGCCATGCGGGCCAGTATCTCCTCCAGCATACCACCTGTCTCACCGGACCTGGCCATGGCTACATAGAGGTTGGAAAATATCCTGGGATATTTCTTGAGGGCTTCCGAAAAAGGGCGACCGTCCCTTACATAATCCCGGATATCACCGATAACAGACTGGAATGATTTGTTCTCGGTCTGTTTATAGACAACATTTAGAGCATTGAGGAGTGTGAGCCCTGAATCAAGGAGATCTGCAAGCTGCCTCGTAAATACAGTGAGATCATGAAGGTTGACCTTTTTCATCACGCGGAATGCGCCGCCCTTACCTGACGCAGCGCCTTCCTTGTGTATAGATAACGGAAAATAGCCGGTGTTTGAAAGTTTCAGGAGTGCGGAGGCCTCGTTATCGGCCTCGATAGTACCTTCCACTATTTCAGCCGGCCCTTTCTTTGCCTGATATATAAATCGTGCCATATTACTCCACTTCCTCGGCTACTCTCAGGACTTCGTCCGGCGTGGTCAGGCCGGCCTTTATCTTTCTCCAGCCGTCGTCCCGCAGGGTCCTCATACCCATCGAGATCGCTTTCTCCTTTATCTGGGCCGACGATGATCTCGAAAGTATAAGGCTGCGTATGGCGTCATTAACGACAAGCATCTCATATATAGCGTTCCTTCCGCTATAGCCGGTGTATTTGCACTCCTGACAGCCTTTTCCTTTGTAGATCTCGGCCTTCTCGAACTCTTCCCTGGTAATGCCGAAATCGTGCATGAGGGCTTCGGAGGGTTTCACTTTCACCTTGCACTTGGGGCATATCAGCCGGATGAGCCTCTGCGCTATGAAGCACTCTACGCTGGATGACACTAAGAACGGCTCTATCCCCATGTCAACCAGACGTGTTACGCCGCCCGCTGCGTCATTCGTATGGATCGTGCTGAATACAAGGTGTCCCGTGAGAGCTACACGTATGGCGATCTCCGCGGTCTCGTAATCCCTTACTTCCCCGACCATCATTATGTCCGGGTCATGCCTCAGCATGCTCCTGAGGCCCGCCGCGAAGGTGAGTCCTATCTTCGCCTGGACCTGTATCTGAGATATGCCCCTGAGCTGATATTCGATAGGATCTTCAATGGTGATTATCTTTTTCTCTTTTGAATTTATCTTGTTAAGGCACGCGTAAAGCGTTGTGGTCTTTCCGCTGCCGGTAGGGCCCGTTACAAATATGATACCGTGCGGTTTTAATATTATCTCCTCGAGCAGCTTCAAGTCCTTGGCAGTGAGGCCGAGACTCTTGAGGCTAAAGAGCATGCCGGTCGTAAGTATCCTTATGTTCACGGTCTCGCCATGCGGGGTCGGTATCACGGAAACACGCAGGTCTACATCGTCCGGGCCGACCTTGATCTTCATACGGCCGTCCTGTGGTAATCTACGTTCGGCGATATTCATGTCCGCCATTATCTTTATCCTGGAAACAATGGCCGATTGAAAGTGCTTGATCGTGGGCGGGATAGTAGCCTCGTAAAGTATACCGTCCACCCTGTACCTTACCCGAAGCTCATCCTCAAAGGGTTCTATGTGTATGTCAGTGGCGTGGTCTTTGTACGCCTGGAGGAGGATCTGGTTCACGAATTTTATTATTGAGGCATCCTCGGCCATCTCTTCTATGTCCTGCGCCTTCTCAGTCCCGGCCTCGCCGGGTCCCTCCTCTCCTTCTTGGGCCATTATCTTATCGATCGTTTCGGCCCCTATACCGTAGTACTTCTTAATGCAGGTGATTATCTCGTCTTTTGTAGCCAGGGCAGGCTGAATCTCGTAATTCAGAACGAGGGTTATGTCATCCATGAGCTGTATATCAAGGGGGTCTGTGACGCTGATCACCAAAGTGTTGCCATCGATCTTAATGGGCATGAATCTGTAATGGAAGGCGAACTTCGCGGGTATGGCTTTTATAACGTCATCGGAGATCTCTATCTCTTTCAGCTTGATAAATTCTATCCCGAGCTGTTCGGCCAGAACAGGATAAAAGTCCTCATCGCGTAAATAACCCATCCTGATGAGGGTTTCGCCGATATAGCCGCCGCTTTTTTTCTGCTCTGTTAAACCGGCTTCGAGCTGGTCAGGTGTAATAAGGTTGCGCTCGATGAGCATCTGGCCTATCATGGCCTTTTTGTCAGGGCTCACATACAACTCCTAATTTTCTTAAAGTATAACATATATATATTAAAATGACAAATTAAAATGAAACAGAGCATACAACGAACATTGGTTCGCTGCATGCTCTGTTTCGGTTCCCGCTTTGTTTAATATTCCTCTGCCGGAACTGCTATCGAATCACTAAGTGCGCTGGTCGGGTCGGCATCGAATGCGTTGGTTTGTATGATCCTG
>CAZKWI010000074.1:0-9392 GCA_964556455.1 uncultured Planctomycetia bacterium
AACAAAGAGCTGTGTTCTAACTTAAAAACTGCTTGACTAATGGGGAGCATTACACTTTTCCCCTAAGCGAAGGAAGAGATCGGCAAAATTAGCGGTTTTTGCAGGTATATATTGCAATTATAAGTGAAGCGCTGGCATGGGTTGCCGTAGCGACTGTCAAAAAATTGCGAACACAAACGCGCCATTTAGAATTATGACATTTTTTATGACAGTGAGCAATTTTTTGCACAGCGAGCGAGCGACAAGCGAAGGCAACTCCATGCCAGCGCTCTAGAGTACTTTTTTGAGATATTTGCCTGTGTAGGAGGCTGCTACTTTGACGATCTCTTCCGGAGTGCCGGCAGCGACAACCTTTCCCCCGGCATCTCCTCCTTCGGGGCCAAGGTCTATTATGTAGTCTGCCGTCTTTATTACATCCAGGTTGTGCTCTATCACAAGGACCGTATTGCCGGTATTAACGAGCCGCTGCAATACAGAAAGGAGCTTGTCGATATCGGCAAAATGCAGGCCCGTTGTAGGCTCATCAAGCAGGTAGAGTGTATTACCGGTAGCCCTCTTGGTCAGCTCTGAGGCGAGTTTCACTCTCTGTGCCTCGCCCCCTGATAGGGTCGTAGCGGACTGGCCCAGTTTAATATAGCCGAGCCCTACGTCATGCAATGTCTGGAGTTTGCTCTTTATAGGAGGAATATTGCGAAAGAGCTCTAAGGCCTCGGTTACGCTCATATCAAGGACATCCGAGATCGTCTTACCTTTATACCTCACCTGAAGAGTGCCTTCATTAAATCTCCTGCCTTTGCAGACCTCGCATTCCACATAGACATCCGGCAGGAAGTGCATCTCTATCTTTTTTGTGCCGTCCCCGGTGCAGGCCTCGCACCTGCCGCCTTTTACATTAAAACTGAACCTTCCGGGGCTGTAACCCCTCACTCTCGCTTCCGGCAGCTTACTGAAGAGCGTCCTTACGGGCCCGAATAACCCGGTGTATGTGGCGGGGTTGCTGCGGGGGGTCCTCCCTATGGGGGACTGGTCTATCACTATGACCTTGTCTATGTTATCCATGCCTTTTATCGACTTGTGCCGTCCCGGTTTCTCGCGCGAGGAGTAAAATTTCCTTGCCAGCGCGCGGTACAATATCTCGTCGATAAGAGTGCTCTTTCCTGAGCCGGATACGCCTGTCACGCAGACAAAGAGTCCCAGCGGTATATTTACATCTATGCCTTTCAGGTTGTGCTCCCTTGCCCCTACCACGGTAAGGCTCTTTCCTTCTGAAGGTGCCCTTCTCCTGTCAGGTACGGGTATCTTAAGCCTGCCGGTCAGGTATCTGCCCGTTAATGACCCTTCGCACTTCAGTATCTCTTCCAGCGGGCCGTTGGCCACTATCCTTCCGCCATGCTCGCCCGCTCCGGGGCCGAGATCTACAATGTGGTCGGCCTTTCTTATGGTAGCTTCGTCGTGCTCCACTATAATAAGCGTATTTCCCAGGTCTCTCAATGAGATCAGTGTATCCAGCAGTTTTGTATTATCTTTCTGGTGGAGGCCGATACTTGGCTCGTCGAGGATGTAAAGGACGCCCATCAGACCCGCCCCTATCTGCGTAGCCAGCCTTATCCTCTGCGCTTCTCCCCCGGATAAGGTGCTGGAGACCCTGTCCAGTGTCAGATAATCCAACCCCACGTTGCCCATAAAAGACAGCCTCATCTTTATCTCTTTTAAGACCTGGTGCGAGATCAGGCGCTCTTCCCTGGTAAGGTCCATGTTCTCAAAGAACTCCCTGGACTCTTTTATGGACATTGCGCTTATTTCTATTATGTTCCTGCCCTGCACAGTAACTGCTAGGCTTTCTTTTCTCAATCTCGCGCCGTGGCATTCCACACACGAAAGAACGCTCATGTACTTATTTATTTCGGTCTTTATGAACTCGCTCTCCGTCTCCTGGAAACGCCTGTGCAGGTTAGGCACGATACCCTCAAACCACCCGTCGGGCTCGTCCTCACCGAAAAGGATTATTCTTTTTATATCCTTATCGAGCTCGCCGAACGGCGTATCCACGCTGAAATCATAATCCCGGGCAAGCGACCTCAGCAATCTCCTGTAATAAAGAACTATGCCTCTGCCGCCGCGGCGCCACGGCTGGATGGCGGATATAAGCGGTCTCGACTTATCAGGCACTACAAGCTCGGGGTCTATCTCCATGCGATTTCCCAGGCCTCCGCATTTGGGGCAAGCGCCGTAAGGCGAATTGAACGAGAACGCACGCGGGGCAAGCTCTTCATAGCTTATGCCGCAGTGTATGCACGCGTATTTTTCGCTGAAGAGATGGTCAACAAAGCCTTTATCGTTTCCGACGCTCACTATGACACTGCCGCCGCCCGAGCGCAGCGCGGTCTCTATAGAATCGGTCAGGCGTCTTTTGATATCGTCTTTTAAGACCAGCCTGTCTACAACGATCTCTATGGAATGCTTTTTCTTCTTGTTTAAGACCGGCGGATCCTCGATCTCCACTATTTTCCCGTCGACGCGGGCGCGGACGAAGCCTTCCTTCTCTATCCCGCGGAAGACCTCCTTATATTCGCCCTTTCTACCCCTTACGAGCGGGGCAAGCACTATGAGCCTGGCGCCCTTATCGAACTTCGATACATTTTCGGCTATCTCCTGGGCTGACTGCTGGGAGATCTTCCTGCCGCATTTATAGCAATGGGGTCTGCCTATCTTGGAAAATAAGAGTCGCAGGTAATCATAGATCTCTGTCTGTGTGCCCACGGTGGAGCGCGGGTTCGCGCCGGCATTTCGCTGTTCAATGCTTATCGCCGGAGAAAGGCCTTCGATATATTCCAGGTCAGGCTTATGGAGCTGTTCTAGGAACTGCCTCGCGTAGCTCGAGAGGCTCTCCACGTACCTGCGCTGCCCCTCTGCGTATATTGTATCGAACGCCAGGCTCGATTTGCCGGAGCCGCTCAGGCCGGTTATGACTATCATCTTATCGCGCGGGAGCCTGATATCAAGGTTCTTCAGGTTGTGTTCCCTGGCGCCTTTTACATATATATGATCTTTCATCCCTTTAAACCCGTCATTGTCATCGCATAAACTTTGGCCGCATCAAGTATGCCTTTAATATAGACAAATTCATTCTCGCCGTGCCACCGCTCGCCGCCTTTCGCCGAATACCCGACGGAAGGAATATTGTTCATCATAAGATATCTCGTATCTGTGGCACCCGGCATCAAAAGGGCCTTTGCCCTCTTTCCCGTCACTCTGCTGACAGCCTCGGTAGCAGCAACGCATATATCCTTTTCAGGGCCGGTCGCCACGGCCCTGTCATGGGCCATGAATTTAATGCTGAATTTGCAGCCCTTGTTCTTTTTCGAGCATTCTTTCAGGATGTCCTTCAGTTCCTTCCTGGCGGTCTTCAGGTCCTCTTCGGGTATAAGACGCCTGTCGATAGAAAAACTCGAGCGCGAAGGCACTATATTCACCTTATCCCCGCCCGAAAGCTCCCCTCCCATGACCAGGGTGGAAAAGCGGTCCTTTTGCCTCATCATATTATATCTGGTCTTTCTTTTCTTTAGCTTAGCGTTTAATTTTTTGAAGGCCGACGCCGCTTCCAGCATGGCATCGAATGAATTGCTGCCCATGTAAGAGACTGACGCGTGCGCGGGCCTTCCGAAACAATCCACCTTTGCCCACAGGACGCCTTTATTGCCGCAGGATACGTAAGAGCCTGTATAGCCCTCGCTCATGCCGTAATCGGCTTTTATAAGGCCCCTTTTAACAAGATAGCCGAAACCCGTCCTGCCGCCTATCTCTTCGTCGGGTGTAAAGGAAAGTTGAATATTCACTCCGGGTGTTATCTTCAGTGTCCTCAGCGCGGATACCGCAGTGACGATGGCCGCTATAGTGCCCTTCATGTCTTCGGCGCCGCGGCCGTATATCCTGCCGCCGGAAACCACAGCTTTAAAAGGCGGATACTTCCATGTGCCTGTTACCGGCACGACATCATAGTGGCCGTTTATATGCAGGGTCTTCTTAGAGCGGGTCCGCCAATCTGCGATAAGACTTACCCGCTTCGATCCCTCTTTTATGCCATGAGACTTTAAGAAAGCCCCGGGCGTTAATATCCTCTTTGTGGAAAACGACAAGGCCTTTAATTTCTTATCCAGTATCCCTACGAGCTCTTCGTAGTTATTTCCCGGAGGATTCACGGTAGGAACGCGTATGAGCCTCTTCGCAAGGCCTACCGCATAAGCTTTTTTCCCGTCGATATGATCGCTGATCTTTCTGTACTTATCCATAATACTCCTACGATAAGGGCAGCCGAAGCGGGACGTCCGCTTTTGGCTGCCCTCCTCGCGTCCTAACAAAAGACTGTATTACCTTCTCCTTCTCTTCTTGCCGCCGCGACGCATCTTTGCCATAGAAACATCGCCCTTTTTATCGATGAAATATAGGTAACCCTTCTTCCTCTTTATGGCGCATTTCGCTATGACCTTGCGTCCGCCGCCTTTCTTTTTGCCGCGGGCCATCTTCGTTTCATAGGCGTGACCGTTCTTGCCGACGAAATAGAGATAACCTTTCTTTCTCTTTATCCCGCATTTGCAGACTTTTTGTGCCATTCGTATTCACCTCCTTCCATGATTTATTATGTTCCTACCCTCACGCTGTCAATGATACCCTTGATAGCCGCCATGGCGGAGGAGACCGCCAGGTAGCTGGTCTTCGGGTTATCCGGTGAGGGAATGTTCTCTGTCCTCATGAAAAGCTTCGCGGATTCACCATCCACTTCTATCTCGTGGACGTTCGCTTTCGTTCCAGGAGAACAGACTATCCTTACCCTTGTTCGCTCTGCGCCTATTCCCGCGAGGCTCAGAGCCGCCGATACATTTATGTTCTTCGGGAATGCCTTTACCGCCTCAAGCGCCGTGCCCTCAAAGATAACCTTATCATCCTTCAGGGAGTTCAGGTCTATACCCTTCTCCCTGATGTAAGGCGCCCCCTCCAGGCCTTTAGGCGGCTTCTTCGTCGTCAGGGTGACCGATCTTACCCTTTTTAATGAAACTGCCTTTACTCCATCCAGACCGCATATTGCCCCGCTGGGAAAGTAGACTCTGCACCCCGCCTTTTCGGCAGATCCCAGAAGATCTGTCTCGCTCACTATCCCGCCGGTTGACATTATCATTACATCCTTCTTCGCTTTAACAGCTTCTCTCATGACCTCGGGCGCGGCCTTTGCGGACGCAGCTTCGACTATAAGGTCGCTTGAACCTATCAGGTCCTTCATAGAACCGAAAGTTGACCTTGTCCTGTCCAGGTCGTATACTCCGGTGAATTCCACTGCACCCGCAAGCTCTTTGGCGCAGAACTCTGCCAGGGCTGATCCTATGGCCCCTCCGCCGACTATCCCTATTTTAAGCTTCCGGGCTGCCATTACACACCTGAGATAGCGGAGCCGCTCGGTTCGCCCGAAACCTCAAGCATCCTGTTCAAGGCCTTCTTCGCCTTTTCAGCTATATCTGAAGGGACCGTTACTTTGTATTGCATCGACTCCAGCGAATGGTATACCCAGCCCAGCGTATTGAGTTTCATGTTGGGACAGATAAGCTGTTCCGTCGGCAAAAAGAACTCTTTTCCGGGATTATCTTTTTTCAGCTTATAAAAGAGGCCGCTCTCGGTGGCTACAATGAATTTTTTCTTCTCCGATGCCTTAATATATTTTATCATACCGCCTGTGCTCGTTATGACGTCCGAGACATTCAATACTTCCGGGTTGCATTCCGGGTGTGCTATCACAAGCGCGTCCGGGTGGACCGATTTTACCTTTCTTATATGCTCTTCCTGGACCTTTATGTGCGTGGGACAGAAGCCTTCCCAGGGTATTATCTTCTTCCCGGGGACCTGTGACTGGACATAAAGCCCTAGGTTCTTATCTGGCACAAATATGACCTCGCTCCGTTTTAAAGACTGGACTATCTTTACCGCATTGCTCGACGTGCAGCAGATATCGCTTTCGGCCTTTATGGCGGCCGTGGTATTCACATAGCATACTACCTGAGCGCCCGGGTGCTGTTTCTTTAAAGCGCGCAGCTTCTCGGCGGTTATCATATCCGCGAGAGGGCATCCGGCCTCCTTAACAGGCAGGAGGACGGTTTTATCAGGGTTCAGTATAGCAGCGCTCTCGGCCATAAAATGGACGCCGCAGAAGACTATTGTCTTTGCGTCGGTCTTCACCGCAGCCTGGCTAAGTGCGAGGGAATCGCCTGTTATGTCGGCTATATCCTGCACTTCGTCGCGCTGGTAATTATGGACGATTATAATAGCGCTTCTGGTTTTTTTAAGCTTCGCTATCTTGGCCCTGAGGTCATCTTTATATTTTTTATCGCTGTCTACTCTGATCATTTAATACGAACCCGCCTCCCGCAGTAAGTCTATAGCCGCGCTGTAGTCCTCAAGCGAAACATCAGGCAGTATGGGATAATCCGCCTGATATATATATGAACAGCTGTTTTTGAGCATCGATATTCTCTCCCTGAAGAGCTCTTTATCGCCCAGGAGCCTCCCGATATCCATATGGCCCATAAAGACCAGGTCCTTTTTGTACTTATTCAATAGCTCCTGTATGTCCATGCCGCTCGAGGATTCCAGCGGGTGTATTGCCTTCACGCCGGCATCCAGAAGGTACGGAATAAGCTCGGTGATATTCCCGTCCGAGTGGAAGAAGACAGGCAATCCGCGGGAGTTTAAAAAAGAGAATATTCTCTTATGGATCGGCAGAAGTGTTTCTTTGTAGAAGGAGATCGAATAATAGAGGCCGCCGTTATATGCCGCGTCTCCCCACACCCACGCGCCGTCAAATTTCATATGCCCTTTATCGATGATCTTCTCAAGGCGGTCCAGCATATTATCCGCCCTTAGCGTAAGTTCGGCTTTGATGCCCTCCGGGTCGGAGGCGATCTTTTTTAAGGTCTCCTGTGTGGTATGGGCATCGCACAGGGACTGGAATGGCTCCGGAAAAGATATGCAGAGAAACTTTTCTTTGTCCTGTGCCCTTAAAGGAAGGAGGGTATCGTCTATATCGATAAGCTTTATATCAAAATTAAAATAGTCTTCAGGGAGGAGATCTTTCGGCAGGCCGTTATCTTTCCAGCCTTTTAACGTGCTTTCGAGGAATGTATCGTGGATGCCTATGCGGTCAGGCACATCGAAATCCAGTATTTGCTTGATACGTTGTTTAGACGTCACAACCCGCCTCATATGGGGACAGATCTCAAGCTATTATTAACAATCGAAGAGATCTGTCCCCACTATGGTACCTCATTATCAGACTTGTCCCTTCAGCAATCCAACCAGCTTTTCGGCTATCTCCCCGGGATCGCCCTCCAGGACCTGCCCTTTTTCCCTGGGAGGAGGCGAGAATATCTTGACCACTCTTGTAGGCGAGCCTTCCAGCCCGGTATTCTTAGCCTCACAGCCTATGTCCTGGGCGTTCCATGTCTTGATCTGAGCGGATTTCGCCTTCATCTTCCCTTTAAGAGAAGGAAGTCTCGGCGTATTTATCTCTTTTACGACCGTTATGAGGCAGGGTAAAGGACTGGCTATCACCTCATATCCCTCCTCGGTCATTCGCTCCACCTTGGCCGTTTTCTGGTCTATATTCTCTATCTTTTTGACATATGTGACTTGGGGTATATTAAGGTGAGTCGATATGCCCGGGCCGACCTGTGCGGTGTCTCCATCAGAAGCCTGTTTGCCGCAGATGACCAGATCATAGCTTCCGATCTTTTTTATGGCCTGTGACAGCACATAGCTTGTAGCCCATGTATCGCTCCCCGCAAAAGACCTGTCCGATACCAGTATGGCCTCATCTACTCCCAGAGAGAGCGCCTCCCTCAAGCTTCCCTCTGCCTGCGGCGGCCCCATGCTTACTGCCGTTACCCTGCCGCTGAAACGCTCTTTGAGCCGCACACCTTCCTCTATCGCGTAGGTGTCGAAAGGGTTTATTACGCTATCAACACCTTCTCTTATGAGGGTATTGGTTTCCGGGTCTATCTTTACATCAGTAGTATTTGGGACCTGTTTTATGCAGACGATTATTTCCATATCTTACCTTTTAGACTCCTTGATAAGCGCCAGTGCGATCACATTCCTCTGTATCTGGTTGGTGCCTTCGTAGATCTGGGTTATCTTGGCATCGCGCATGTATTTTTCCACGGGGTAGTCTCTCATATAGCCGTAACCGCCCAGTACCTGGACCGCGTCCACGGTAACCTTCATAGCCACATCGCTCGCGAAGAGCTTCGACATGGCGGACGCCTTGGAGATATTCTTCGAACCGGAATCCACCATTCTTGCGGCGCTGTATATAAGCGCCCTGGCGGCTTCAACCTGGGTCGCCATATCGGCAAGCATGAACTGTATACCCTGAAAACTGCTTATAGACTGGCCGAACTGCTTTCGCTCCTGAGCGTATTTTACAGCGTGGTCCAGCGCGCCCTGGGCTATGCCTACGGCCTGCGCGGCAACTCCCGGCCGGGAGCTGTCGAAAGTTTTCATGGCCACGATAAACCCCATACCTTCGCGCCCGATGAGATTGGCTTTCGGTATCTTGCAGTCAGTGAATATCAGCTCTCTCGTACTGGAGGCGCGTATGCCCAGCTTCTTCTCTTTCTTGCCGAACTCGAATCCCGGGGTACCTTTATCCACTACAAAAGCGCTTGCGCCCCTTGCGCCCTTGGTCTTATCCGTCATGGCCACTACGGTGTAAACTTCGGCGTCGCCGCCGTTGGTGATCCACTGTTTCGTGCCGTTCAAGATATAATGGTCGCCGTCTTTTTTCGCGGTGGTCTTTATACTGCCGGCGTCCGAGCCTGCTTCGGGCTCTGTGATGGCAAAGGCGGCCAGCTTTTTGCCCGCCGCTATATCCGGGAGGTACTTCTGTTTCTGTTCGTCGTTCCCGAACAGTATTATAGGAAATGTCCCAAGGGCCGTCGCTGCCAAAGCAAGCGCTATGCCTCCGCATGCTTTCGAAAGCTCTTCCGTGCACAGGCAGAGATTGAACACACTGCCGCCTATCCCGCCGTACTTCTCATCTATGTACACGCCGAAGAGGTCGCTGTCCGCGAGTATTTTGACTATAGGCCAGGGGAATTCCTCTTTTTCGTCGTATTCCGCCGCGACAGGCCGTATCTTTTCATTGGCCACTTGCCTGGCAAGGTCCCTTAATATCTTCTGTTCTTCTGTGAGTAGATAATCCATCCAACTCCTCCTGTTTATACAATAATTCCAAAATATTACCGTCGAGAGGTATTATATTACACGTCGGAGACCTTGTCAAGCCCTAAGGGACGTTGGTGATGTATAATGTTTTACGCGGAGACAAGCTCAAAACCATGTCATTCCCG
>CAZKWI010000075.1:0-9077 GCA_964556455.1 uncultured Planctomycetia bacterium
TTGAAAGAACAAGCTCAATCAAATACGAATTTACACAATATTCAGTATATCACCAGGCTTAAGATAGCGATTGTAATATCTCTATATATATGTTAAAATAATAAGCTAATAATAAGGATTTTATGTTTCCCGCACTAGTCGATTTCAGCAAAAATTACGTCTTTCATTCGGCAGCGCTCGCCTGGCTATTCGCGCAGACCATAAAGGTCTTCCTTGGGGTGATTAGGGAGAAACGTTTTAACTTTATGTGGTTTGTGGGGACAGGCGGTATGCCGAGCGCCCATGCGGCAGGCGTAACGGCACTGGCAAGTTCCATAGGCCTGTATAAAGGTTTCAATACGCCTATATTCGCCCTGGCGCTCATATTCGCTATTGTAGTTACATTTGACGCCCAGGGCGTCAGGCGCGCCAGCGGGCAGCAGGCACAGATACTGAATAAGATCCTGGATGACATATACTGGCGAAAGAAGATACAGGAAGACCGCCTTAAGGAATTACTAGGGCATACGCCTATAGAGGTCCTTATGGGCGTTGCTACGGGCGTGTTTATCAGCCTGTTATGTTATAGAGGGTAATAATATACAGGAGGTATGTCGAGATGCGAAGAATGAACCTTACTATCTTAATTCTGCTCTTGATGGTTGTCCTAACAATGATCCTAGGCAAGGCCTTTACCCAGAAGAAGGCGGGTGTTCCTGGTAAAAGCAGGAGAGTCGATTACGCTTCGGTTATTTTTAACGAGGCGAGAGAATTCGAGAGTAAAGGCCAGTTCTCAAAGGCTAAGGACCTCTACAATAAGATACTCGAGAACGCTTCTGATGAAAAGACCATCCAGCGGGTGCAGAAGGAGATAATGGACCTTAATATCAAGATCCTCTTCTCGGCCGTACAGGGTGAGGAGAGCGTTATCCACACGGTAGTAGGAGGAGATACTCTGGGCAAGCTGGCCAGGCAATACGGCACGACTGTCGGGCTTATCAAAAGGTCCAACGGCCTTAGCAATGACATGATCAGGATAGGGGACAGGCTTAAGATAAGCACGGCGAATTACAGCGTGATGGTAGACCGTTCGGACAATTTACTCACCTTAAAAGAAGGCGATGATGTGCTCAAGACTTACGAGGTCGCCACCGGAATGATAGATTCCTCGCCTACACCTATAGGTACGTTCAAAGTAATAAATAAGCTCAAGGACCCTGTCTGGTACAAGACCGGGGCCGTTGTGCCTTCCGGGAGCCCGGAGAACATACTCGGGACCAGGTGGCTGGGGCTGTCGGTATCCGGTTACGGCATACATGGGACTACCATACCGGATAGCATAGGCAAACATGCTACTGCGGGCTGTGTGCGTATGCTGACCGAAGAAGTGGAAGAACTGTATGACGTACTGCCCATCGGGGCGGAAGTAACCATAATCGAATAGATGAACGGTAATAATCTGGATTTTGAAAAACCTATATTTGAGCTGGAGAGGAAGATCGAAGAACTGAAAAAGTTCACCTCCAAGGAGGAGATCGATCTATCCAGCGAGATAAAGAAGCTGGAGGCTAAGCTCAAGCAGGTAAGGACGGATGTCTTCGGGAACCTTACGCCCTGGCAGAGGGTCCAGATAGCCAGGCATCCCAAAAGACCGTATTCGCTGGATTATATCGATATGATAATGACGGATTTTATCGAGCTCCACGGCGACAGGGGATTTTCGGATGACAAGGCGGTCATAGGCGGGTTTGCGCATGTGGACCGGCATAAGATAATGGTGATCGGTCACCAGAAGGGTAGGGACACCAAGGAGAATCTTTTAAGGAACTTCGGCAGTGCCCACCCTGAAGGATACCGCAAGGCGATGAGATTAATGAAGCTGGCCGAAAAATTTGATATTCCAATAGTCACTTTTATAGATACACCCGGCGCTTACCCGGGAATAGGCGCGGAAGAGAGAGGGCAGGCTGAAGCGATAGCGTATAACTTAAGAGAGATGTCCGCGCTTACTGTGCCTGTCCTTGTTATAGTTATAGGAGAAGGCGGCTCAGGCGGCGCGCTTGGCATAGGTGTCGGCGACAGGATATGCGTCCTGGAGAACGCTTATTACTCGGTAATATCCCCTGAGGGTTGCGCGGCTATACTCTGGAAAGACCGCGCGAAAGCGCCGGAGGCCGCGGCTGTATTGAAGCTTACCGCCAACAACCTGCTGGAACTGGGCATCATAGACGAGATCATTGACGAGCCTCTGGGCGGGGCGCACAGGAACCCGGAGAAGGCCGCTAACGCTATAAGGAAGACAATAAAGAGCTTTCTTTCCGAGGTGAAGGGTGTACAGCCGGAAAAGCTTGTACAGAAAAGATATGATAAATTCAGGAAGATAGGGATCCTTAAGGCGAACTAGCCGCATAAATCAAGGGAAAGGGAAAAATGACTACACACCTTATAACCGAATCGATAAAGATCCCGAGCGGCCTTAAGCACATACGAAAGGTCAGCTCGCGTATCGTGGATCTGTTGGTTGACAGAGGCATAGATAAATCCCGTATCTTCGATATAAGACTATCTGTCGAAGAGGCTGTTATCAATGCCATTGAGCACGGCAACAAGCGTGCCAAGGGGCTTTGTGTGGATATATTCTTTACAATAGATGACGGGAAGATAGAGGTCGCTGTTGAGGACGAAGGGAAGGGATTTAACCATTCCGAGCTGCCCGATCCGACGAAAGACGCGAATATCCTGAGATCGCGCGGGCGCGGCAGGTATCTTATTTATAAACTGATGGACAAGGTAGAGTATAACGAGAAAGGTAACAGGATAAAGCTGGTAAAGTTCCTCAGATGAACCGGCGGAGGGGTTATGCAGATAAATATTAGCGAGCAGAACGGCGTATCGATAGCAAGGATAGACGGCGAGATCGACATAAACAGTGCCGTGGAAGTTAAAAAGTCCTTTGACAGGCTGATAAGGGATAAAAAGCCAAAGATCGTGATAAATATGGACAAGGTGGCTTATATCGACTCATCAGGGCTGGCTACGCTCGTGGAGCTCCTAAAGAATTTCAGGAAATACGGCGGCAAGCTGAAACTGTCCGGCCTGTCCGAGAAGGTAAAGAGCCTCTTTGAGATAACCAAGCTTGAAAAGCTCTTCGATATTACTCAGAGCGAAGAAGAAGCCGTAAACGCCTTTTAATTCAACGGGGAGAGAAGGATGATACTTATTGATAAGGCGGTCAGTGTAATAGAAGGCATAGGCAGGATATTCATGGATATAGCTGCCAATGCTCGTAATATATTCAGGCTTCTTGCAGAGACGCTGAGATGGATACTGACCGGCCCCTTCAGGAATAAATTCGTAAAGAGCCATTTTATATTCAGCCAGATGGTATTTGCCGGGGTGGAATCGCTGGCTATCGCATTCTTTGTATCGATGTTCACCGGCATAGTCATAGCCATGCAGACAGCGCCCCAGCTTGCACCTTTCGGCGCTACCATATATGTGGCGAGTCTTGTCGCTGTTTCGCTTGCCAGGGAACTTGCCCCCGTGCTTACTGCTCTTATAGTAGCGGGCAGGGTAGGCTCCGCGATGACCGCTGAGATCGGCACTATGAAAGTTTCGGAACAGATAGAGGCCCTCGAGACGATAGCCTTGAACCCGGTGCGGTTCCTCGTGGTCCCGCGTTTTATAGCCCTTGTAGTTATGCTGCCGTGTCTTACGATAATCGCGGATCTCGCCGGAATAATAGGGGGCTTTATCGTAGGGGTGTTTTCGCTCCGCATCAATCCCGCGCTTTACCTGGATGTCACTTTCAGGTTCCTGCAGCCCAAGGATATCCTGACAGGCCTGGTCAAGGCGCTCGTCTTCGCGGCTGTTATAGCGCTGGTGGCCTGCTACAAGGGTTTGAATACCACGGGCGGGGCAGAGGGCGTGGGAAAGTCCACGACCCAGAGCGTAGTCATGAGTTTTATACTGATAATACTTTTTAATTGCATTTTGACGGGCATATTCTATTTTTCAAAGATGTAACTCAGGCATCAGGTAACCTATGACGGACAGAGAAGTCGTAATAAGATCGGAAAACGTGCATAAGGCATTCGGAGACCGTAGTATCCTTAACGGCGTGGACCTCGATATATATAAAGGTGAGACGTTCGTTATAATGGGCGGTTCCGGATGCGGCAAATCGACGTTCCTGCGCCATATGACAGGGGCCCTCACGCCGGATAAGGGAAAGGTCTCCCTTCTTGGGAAGGACCTGGCGTCACTTGATGAATCCCAAAAAGACGAAGTGTTAAAAAAGATAGGGATGTGTTTTCAGTCTTCTGCGTTGTTTGATTCTATGACGGTGGGAGAAAATATATCCCTGCCGCTCAAAGAGCACACGAATCTCGATGGCAATGTTATAGACATAGTGGTGAAGATGAAGCTTGAGCTTGTGGGATTGCGCGGTTTTGAGGACCTGATGCCCAGCAACCTTTCTGGCGGAATGAAAAAGAGGGTGGGTCTTGCCAGGGCGATAGTGATGGACCCGCAGATAATCTTTTATGACGAGCCTACAGCAGGGCTTGATCCCATAGTTTCAGGCGTTATAGACAAGCTCATACTCGACCTGTCCAAAAAACTCTCCATAACGAGCGTTGTGGTTACGCATGACATGAACAGCGTATTCAGAATAGCCGACAGGATAGCCATGCTTTACAAAGGGCGCGTGGTTGAAACGGGTACCAGGAATGAGATAAAGAACACGTCCAACGAGCTGATCAGGCAGTTTATAACAGGCGAGCCTGACGGCCCGGTCTCATTTATGCAAAAAGGTGATGATTATCTCGAGAGCCTTACGAAATAGACCAGGGACACATACAAGAAAGGAAGATAAGCCATGAAAAAGACCATGAAGAATGAATTCAAAGTCGGGGGCACGGTTGTTCTGTCGATCCTGATACTTTTAACCCTCTTTTTTAAGATGGGAAAGTTTGATTTCGGCAAAAAGAGCTACAGCGTAGACGTACAGTTCAGTTTTGCGGGCGGCATCGCCGAGAATGCACCCGTGAGGGTCCTGGGTGTGGAAGTGGGCAGGATCGAGAAAGTTGCGCTGCGGTATGATGATGACACAAAGGTGTTTATCACGCTGTCGCTGGATGAATCCACCAAGCTCAAGACGGATGCCCTTGCGCACGTCAGCTCGCTGGGCCTTATGGGAGAAAAGTATATAGAGATGGAGCCCGGTTCCGCGGGCGCACCGCTCCTGCAGCCGGGGAGCACCCTGGTGGGTGTAGACCCGTTCCAGATGGAAACGGTTACAGAAAAGGCCGAAGAGATAATGACGAAGCTGAGCAAGGCCCTTACCGATATAAACTCACTTACTACCAATGTGGACGGCATGGTCGCGGAGAACAGGGATGAGATATCCGAGATATTGAGCAATGTCGAAGCAACCACGTCCAATCTTAAAGAGATGTCCATGGACCTTAAGGCCAATCCGTGGAAGGTGATAACGAAGCCCAGAGACTGGAAGAAAAGAATGTAGGGGGAGACCATGAAAAAAACCATATTCTTATTTCCGCTTGTTTTTTCCGGTATCATTATATTGTCATTAGCGCAGGTTCTTGCAGCGGGCGACAGTCAGGCCACGATACTTTTTAAGGAAGGCGATGTCTGGGTCAGGCATTACGGGACTGCCGCCTGGATGGCCGCCGCCAGCGGCAAGGTCCTTTCAAGAGGCGACAGCCTCAAAACAGGTTCAGGTTCATGGGCGGAGATAGGACTGGGAAAGGATTCCGATAACGTGATAAGGCTGGAAGAGAACACCTTCTGTGAATTTACCGAACTGGGGCCGGTTGTGCTCGGCCTGCTCAACGGGCGTCTGCGCACCCTTGTGGAAAAAATAGACAACACATCGACTTTTACTATAAAGACACCGACCGCCGTCTGCGGCACCAGGGGAACGGGCTGGGATACCGTCTTATCCGGCAAAAAGACCGTGGTGGATGTATTCGAAAAGAAGATCTTCTTTTATCCTATAGACCCTGCCGGCAGACCTCTCGCGGAAGAGACGACGATCCGGTCAGGCAAGAGGGGGATACTCGACGGCCCAGCGCAGGCTGTCAGGATAGAGAAGATCCCCTCCGCCAACATAAGCAGTTGGAAGGCCTGGAAGAAAGACTTCAAAAAGAGAAACAACGCCGGTAAGGGGATAATACAGGCCCTTATGGAAAAAATAAAAAGATTTAAGAGCATGCATGAAAGCACGGTGAGAAAGCCGGCACAAGTAAGAAAAGATGTAAAAAGAGTGAACGAAAGAGCAGATAAAAACAGCAGATAAAAAGCAGCCGCATGAAAAAAAGATCTCAGCTTCGACGGGTTCTCTTTATCATCTTAGCCGCCGCCTTTGCCGCCGCCCCTTCCTATTTTAAGGTCTTCGAGAATTTTGAGCTGGCCACCTATGACCTCCGCTCATACCTGCGCATTCCCCAGCCGCAGAATGAGGATGTGGCCATAATAGAGATATCGAACGATACGCTGGAAGCCATCGGAAGATGGCCGCTTAGAAGGGACTGGCACGCCAAGATCATAGATATACTCTCAGCCTACGGCGCCAGAATGATAATCTTCGATATCCTCTTCAGCGAGCCCGGTCCCGACGATACAGCCTTAATAGAATCCACGAAAAACGCCGGCAATGTATATTACGCCTTCGGCTTTGCGTTACCTGCGGAAACAAAAACTCCGGATGTGGAAGCGGACAGGATAGACACGTCCCTTCTGGCCGGTTTAAAGAAAGAGGCAAAAGGTTACGGATTTATAAACGCCGCCCCGGACAGAGACGGTAAGACAAGGCGCGCCCTCCTTAAGGTCAAATACAAGGGCGCGACCCATTCACATCTCGCGTTACTCGCCGCAAGCGATTACCTGGGGACAGCTTTCAGTGATACGGCCCTGCCGCTTGATGAGGACGGCCGTTTCCTTATAAATTTTGCCGGCAGATGGAAAGAGACCTTCAAACATTATTCGTATATAGATATATTCACTTCTTATTCCAGGCTTATCAAAGGCCAAAAGGGCGTCGTGGATCTTAACACGATCAGGGACAAGGTCTGTTTTGTCGGCCTGACCGCAACCGGTACGCATGATCTCAACCCCGTACCTTTCGCTAAGCGATACCCTGGCGTCGGGACCCATGCAAATGTTTTCAATTCCATAACTACTAAAAGCTACCTGAGGCGGGCGACAAGGGGCCTGAACCTAGCCATACTCGCCTTATTTATACTCATAACCGCGGCGGTTACATTGACCACGCGCCCGCTTGTAAGCTTTATATCGGTCGTATCACTGGTTCTCTTATTTTCAGCTCTGGCCGCGGGGCTTTTTGTATTCGCGGATCTCTGGATAGATATATTCTATCCGGTTATTACGATATTCATCCTCTACCTGTTGCTTACGTTCTATAAATATATAACAGAGCGCCACAAAAGAGAGCTTATAGAAAAAGAGCTCGAGGTCGCGAAGAAGATCCAGAGGTCTTTCCTGCCGACAGATCCCCCGGCATCGGAGGATATAGCCATATCCGCCAGGATGTTCCCTGCGAAACAGGTGGGCGGGGACCTGTACGATTTTGTAGCTTTGCCCGATGGGAAAACAGGGATCATGATAGGCGACGTGTCAGGCAAGGGGGTGCCGGCAGCCCTTTATATGGCGAAGGCCGTCTCTTTATTCCGGCACATCTCGCAGGCCTGTTCCAGCACGAAAGATGCCGTTACGAAACTGAATGACGCGTTATCGGAAGAGTCCGGATCCAATCTCTTCGTAACGCTGACCTATCTTATCTATGATCCGAAAAAGAAGGCCCTTCTGTTTTCAAGCGGGGGTCACCTGCCTACACTGCTTTTAAAGGAAGGTCAGGATGAGTGCCGCCTACTTGAGGCGAAGGAAGGCATTCCGTTAGGCCTGATGCCCGGGGACTTTGACCAGCAGAGCGTTATCCTATCCAAAGGCGACAAGCTGGTCCTTTATACAGACGGCGTCACAGAAGCCATGAGCAAGATGGGAGAAGAGTTTACCGAAAAGAGGGCCATCGAGGCAGCGCAGAAGAGCAGGGCTATGGACTCTCAGGGCCTTCTCGACGCCATAGAAAAAGAGGTCTTTGATTTTTCAAGGTCAGCGCCTCAGCACGACGACATCACCATCATAACCATCGAGATCAAATAATATTTTTTTGTAATCCTTCAAGAAATATCCCCACAGGCATGTGCTGTAAACTGAAAATCTACCGTGGCCATACAGCTAACATTTTGAAATACATACTTGACATAGGTATTTATTTTACTTAGAATATTTAATATGAATATCTCGATAAAAGAAAAAGCAAAGTATTTAAGGAAGAAAGGATATTCTCTGTCAGAAATATCTTCGAAGACAGGTCTGTCTAAAAGTACCATTCAGAGCTGGGTGAAAGACATAAAGCTTACGAAAATTCAACGTTCTAGACTGGAAAGCAAGGCAGAAAGATGCGGCAAAAATGGGTTAGTGAAAGCCCAGGCCGTGAATAAGCGCAAAATAGAGGAATGGAAAAACAAGATTAGCAACAGGGCAGACAAATTCAAAAGTATTTTAGATGTAAAAAGCGAAGCAGCAAAACTATTATGCGGTGTATTATACTTGTGCGAAGGAGCTAAGTATCCTGCCACAAAACATTTAGTTTTTGGGAATTCAGACCCAAGGATGATTAAGACATTCTTAGCTTTGCTAAGAAAAAATTTTGATATTGACGAAAAAAAGTTCAGGTGTAGAATAATGCATAGGCATGACCAGGATGGAAAGACATTAAATAGATATTGGTCGACATTAACTCGAATCCCGACAAAGCAATTTTATAATAGTTATTTTGATAAGCGCACAAAAGGCAAGAAAACCAAATTCAAAGATTATAAAGGGATTTGCGCACTT
This sequence comes from uncultured Planctomycetia bacterium, assembly GCA_964556455.1. GTDB lineage: Bacteria > Omnitrophota > Gorgyraeia > JABMRJ01 > JABMRJ01 > CAZKWI01. The sequence continues at coordinate 8,923 of CAZKWI010000075.1, forward strand.
ATGTATTTGAGTGTAGATTTGCAATATGAGATTCAAATGATAGGAGAAGCAGTTTATTCTTTTAGTGACTAATGATGGGGCTGTGGTGAAGAGGGATCACACGACAATGGCATTGTTGGGTCACGGGTTCGATTCCCGTCAGCTCCACCATTCTG
>CAZKWI010000076.1:0-8991 GCA_964556455.1 uncultured Planctomycetia bacterium
AATCAAATACGAATTTACACAATATTCAGTATATCACCCGGCATGAAAAATCTCTTTTCTATCTCGGGCAGCTGTGATATAATATGTGTCTGATTGGGGAATGGCATGGCGCAAATTAAAGGGGTAGTTAGAATGGGTAGATATGAAACGATCCTTCGTGTAGTATCTGACGGCCATGACACAGTGGACGCGGAAGAGAAGGCGTGGAACCTGTTGAACCTGGCGCGCATGCAGGACAATACGACTATCAGTTTCGGACCTACGAGGCCCTGTCAGACAAGAGTCCCGGTCAGTAATAACCTTCCAGGAACCGCGAGATGCTCGAATACATAGAGCCGTCGTTCCCGACCACGTAGCCTCTCCCGGACCGCTCTATCAGGGGTCTCAGCATGTAAAGATTCTCCTTGGCACGGGTCATAGCCACATAAAGAAGCCTCCTCTCTTCCTCCACGGAGGCATCATCACCAAAAGATTGGTAAGAAGGCATATGGCCTTCGGCTACGTATATTATGAATACTGTATGCCACTCAAGGCCCTTTGCGGAATGGACGGTAGATAGTACCAGCGAATCCTTATCGCTTTTTTTCATCCTGGCCTCCACCACGCTCTTCTCGGGCGGCTCAAGGGCTATATCGGTCAGGAACTCTTCGAGGCTCTCATAACGGGCCGCAACCCTCTCCAGGCTCTCAAGATCCGCTGCACGCTTATGAAAATCATCGTAACGCTCCTTGAATATGGGCTCGTAATACCTGGCAAAGGCCTTGAAGACCTTGGCCGGGGCGCAACTTTCGTCTTTTATCTCATCGAGAGCTTTCTTGAGCCGGTTTATGTCGCTGGATTTCCTGAATATCTTCTCATCTGAAGGCAGCTCATCTTTGCCGGATGACAGCTCTTTCATAATACGCTCCGCCGTCTTTTGGCCTATACCGCGCATGAGCATGAGCGCCCTGCGCCAGCTCGTCTCGTCACGCCTGTTGTAGGCCAGCCGCATGTGCGAGACCATGTCCTTTATGTGGGCCGATTCTATGAACTTTTGCCCGCCGTATTTGACGAACGGTATATTATGCTTCGCGAGCTCTATCTCAAGGTCGTTCGAATGCCACCCCGCGCGGAAGAGCACCGCTATCTCGCCCAGCTCAACGCCTTTTGAGGTGAGTTCCGTGATCTTATCACGCACATATTCGCACTGGTCTCTTTCGGTGTCGGTCTTTACATATACGGGGGGCCTGCCCTCCTTCCTCTTTGAAAAGAGGTTCTTTTCGAACTTCTCCGAGGCGTCAGCTATGACTCTGTTTGTAAGGTCCAGTATGGGCTGGACAGACCTGTAGTTCTCTTCTAAGGTTATGACTTTGGTGCCCTTAATATGTTTAGGGAAGTCGATGATATTCCTGAAATTCGCCCCCCTAAAAGAGTATATGCTTTGGGAGTCGTCGCCGACCACCATTATATTATTGTGCCCCTCCAACAATAGATATAGTATCTCGGCCTGGAGACTGTTGGTATCCTGGTACTCGTCCACCATGATATACCTGTATCTGGCTGAGAGTTTGGAGCGGATATCCTCGTGGTCCGCTAAAAGTTCCCTCAGGTATATGAGCAGGTCGTCGTAATCGAGCAGACCCTTCTCGCGCTTATGCTCTATATACTTCTTTTTTATACGCCTTATCTCTTCCGAGTATTTCAGAAAATGCGGATACTCCAGGTCTATCACCAGCTCTATATCCTCTCCCATATTTACGCTTTTGGAGATTATATTGAGGAGTGTGCGCTTCTTTGGAAAGCGCTTGTCGAATCTGTGGAGCCCCAGTCTGGTGCGAACGAGATTTACGGTATTCTCCGCGTCCGCCTGGTCCATTATGGTAAAGCTGCGCGTGAGGCCTAGGCGTGGCGCGTACCTGCGCAGGACCATATTGGCAAAGCTGTGGAATGTCCCGCCTGCAACAGAATGGCAGCGCTTATCCAGTATAGCCCCGGCACGCGAGAGCATCTCACCGGCGGCCCGGCGGGTGAAGGTGAGCAGCAGTATACTCTCCGGGGCAACGCCTTTTTCCACGAGATACGCCACGCGGTATACAAGTATGCGTGTCTTTCCGCTGCCGGCCCCGGCTATAACCAAGTATGGACCTTCTATAGACCGCACAGCTTCGAACTGTGCGGGATTAAGGGCTTTTTTGTAATCTATCTTTTCAGGCATGGTATTAAATATCTTCGGGAGGGTTCGGGAATACACCGTTCAGGGCGTCAGACATGAGCTTCTTTATCTCACCGCTGAAATCCTTATCAAGTATCCACTCAAGATACCTGCGGTCGTCCCGGGCTATGCTTTTAAGGGGCTTCTTTCTCGCATATTTGCCGAACATAGGATATAACCCGCCGTTCCACCAGCAGAACTTTCTCTCTTTGTCGTAATAGTCGCTTCTCTTCTCATAGTCAAAATCTTTCAGCGACTCGATGCCATCGTCTTGGTTGCCGTAGCGCTCCACCTGGGCGTCAAGTATATCTGCCGCGGCTTCTGCGTCGCCTAATGCCGTATGCGCACTGTGGAGCTCCTTGCCGCAATAGAGCTGGTACGCGGCCACAAGGTCCCTCTTCTCGTGCAGGTGGTATATTTTCTGGGCGTCGTAGATATTAGACTCCTGATAATGGAAGCTCAGGCCCGCCTCAAAGATCTCGCGCTCAAGTAAGGGTATATCGAATCTCTGTATGTTAAACCCGCCAAGGTCAGAGTCGCCTATGAAATCGAGCACTTCTTTGGCTATCTCCTTAAAGCGAGGCTTATCCTTTACATCGGCATCAGTGATATTGATGATACGGCTTACGTTGGCAGGTATATGTATCCCGGGGTTCACGCGCTTAAGGAAATTCTCTTTAGAGCCGTCAGGCAGGAGCTTTACCATGCCGATCTCGACTATCTTATCCCTGCTCACCCATGTCCCTGTGGTCTCGAGATCGAATATAACGAGGGGTTTTTTGATCTTCATGCGTACATTATAGCACAAACGCAGGAATAAAGGAAGGTCCTGTGGCTTCTGTCATCCTGAGCGAGCCTTCTGTTAACAATAGGCGAGCGAAGGATCTTATCCAATGTTGCCGATTATTCCACAATATCCGTGTATCCTTCTTCTTCGTTATGTATAATCCAGCCTGAGGTACTACTATCCCCGTATGTCACGTAGACGCAGAGGGCCGCCTTATAGCCGGCATTGACATGGCCGCTATTGCCGTCGGTTGACATGGCGTTGACGACATATTCCCATGTGCCGTTATCGTAAGTGGCTGCTCTACCGGTCTCACTGTAACGACGTGTCTTGAAATCATATATAACCACCCACACCTTATCAACGCCTGAAGCGTGGAAGGCTGTGCCGGTGAATGTGAAGCTGCCGTTCACAAGACGGGCGGCAGCTCCTTCCGCCGGATAGGTGATGGTAACACCGCTCGGCGGATCGTCCGGGCGCTCGATTATCCGGACAACCCGTGTAATTGTGCCTGAATTGTTTCCGCTGGTATCTTGCGCTGTCGCATGGATCCATGTGTCATGCCCCGGAGTGACCCAGGCTTCAGGAATGACCGCATGCCAGGTCTTTTTATCCGGTGTGTCGTATACCTCCGTGGCACTGTGCACATCGCTTCCGGGCGAAGCCCTATCGTCTATCTGCACGCTCACCGACATTATGCCTGCGTTATCATCCGCTGTGCCGCGGATCACAAGTTCATCCGGGTAAATGCTCGCTCCCGCGCTTGGCGAGGTAATAGCGATAGTGGGCGGCTCGGTATCGCCGCCGCCTCCTCCTATCGTAACCTCCACATCCTTCCATCCCGTCCAGTTTCCCCGGCCATTATTGGTCCCGCTGTTATCATAGGCGCTGACAAAGAAGTACGCTTTGTGGCCGGACGATACAGAGCCTTCCAAGACTCGATAGGTGTAGTTCGAGCCGCCCAGATGGACAGGGGCGGCGTTTCTCACTGTAAATTCATTAACATCGGGGTTGCCGTCAAACACATATATGAACAGCCTCCTGATGCCGGACCCTGAGTCGCTGGCCTGCATGTTAAAATCGATGCCGGCGGGGCTGCCTCCTGTATCTACATTGCTTCCGTCAGCAGGATAGGTTATGTTCAGCTCAGGCGGAGTTGTATCGCTGTTCCCGCTGTCGAGTGTTACATTTATGCTCCGCGTCGCGGTATTATCATGCGCGTCCGTTGCCCGCGCTGTAATGCTTACTGTGCCGCATCCCCCTGATAAATGTGCCGGGAGAACACTAAAGAGCCAGTCATTACTGGCAGAGCGATATGTTGCTGTGCCGGGCGTCACGTTTGAGCCGCAGGTTATCGTGACACTCACAGAGTTAACGCCGGATGGATCACTCGCTGTCATAATAAGGTCAAACCCCTGAGGGGAAACTACCGCGTTGTTGGCGGGCGAGGTTATCGCCAGAACAGGCGGGGCGGTGTCTTCGTCCTCAAGCGTCACGGTTATGCTTTGGGACTCTGAATTATTATGGGCATCGGTTGCCTGCGCGGTAATAGTAACTGTCCCGCACCCCCCTGATAAATAGTTTGTAGGAACGTTAAACAGCCAATCATTAGTGTTTGAGCGGTAAACTGCGTTGCCGTTATTTTCATTGGAGCCGCAGGTTATATTAACGGTAACCGCATTTACGCCCGATGAGTCGCTGGCTGTCATAGTGACCGGGAAGCCCTGTCGGGAGACCGTAGCGCCGTTTGTGGGGGAGGTTATTGCAAGTATCGGCGGCGTGGTATCTTCTTCTATTACAAGCGAAGCCGTCTGTTCATCCCGGCCGCCTCTGTTGTCCTGGGCCACCAGTTCTATCTCGTGGACACCCACTCGCAGGTCATTTCTTTCTAATGACGATCCGTGTCCCAGGAAACCGTCTATGCTGGATATCCAGTCGAATACGATCTCGTCGCCGTCTTCGTCGGTGGCCTCCGCACTGAATGTCACTGTCTGGCCTGCCCGGGCCCGGTTCGGAGAGACGGACCATTCGCCGATCCGGGGCGGAGAATTTACGGTATCGTTCACAACCAGCCGTATGCCCTGCTCGGCACGTCCGCCATTACCGTCTTCTACTCTCAAGGTTATCTGATGGTTGCCTCTTCGCAGGCTGCTCGTACTAAAGGTTGGTTCGCTGGACAGAGCGCCGTCTAGGTCGGAACCCCAGCTGCATGTGACATTATCGCCATCCGGGTCTGTCGCGGTCGCGGTGAAAGTCACATTTTGGCCTGTCCGCGCCGGGTTAGGTGAGATGGTCATCTCGTCGATCCTGGGTACGGAATTGCTGTCTCCCAGCTCTAGCATGATCATATATACATTCCATGAATACTCCAGATCATTCCACTGCTGGTATATGACCCTGTTGCCGCTTACCCTGGGATATTGCTCTGTGGCCGCGTGTGTGGTCACCCTCACTTCAGGGCCTTCGGGGCCTGTCATCAGGCTGTATTCGCGAACGAATATAGAGTCGTTAAACGTATAGTCATTTACCCTCTCCCTTGCATCCGTCCATATGATCAGGTCATCGGACAAACGCGGACGCTCCATCACCTTTGCCTCATCGGTCGTCACTCTCCATTCCCTGCCCATCCCGGATTGGGGGTTAAGCTCTCCCAGGTATACGTCGCGGTTCTCTCCGTGCCTGTCGTCTATCCACACCAGGTTGTATCCGTAGACATGCGGCTCGACCTGATTATATTCGTCGTCCGTCAGCTGAAATATCGGCCCCATGGAACCGTCGGAAAAGCACTGCCGATAAAAAAGCTCTGTATCGTTCTCGCCGGGCAGCTTGTCGTGCCACACCACGTTATCTGTGTGTATAGTCGGTTTGATATCATTCAAAGATATATGATAGTCCGCGATCTTTGCGCGGGCGACGACCTCGGCCGTGGCAAAGCTGACAACCGCCAGCTCTATCGTATCCTGCCCATCATCCACCCAGATGACCTTATCGTCATGTATCTCCGGAAGCCATTCATTCCAGGCGGTATTCGTTATAAAGGTATGGTCTACAAATTCCCCTGACTCGGGGTCGTAATTAGCAAAGGCTATATCATAATTCCCGCTGCGCTGCTGTCCCCAGACAGCCGTCCCTCTATCGGCAACAGGCCACCTCTGGTTGCCGGCTGTATCGTAAACCCGTACCTTGCTGCCGTAAACATCATTAGGTGGGTCGACCATACGCATGTAGATCGCGAATGTATGGCTGGCCACAGATTCCTCCCACAATGTCATGTTGCCGGATATACTCGGTTGACATTCAACCTCCGTTGTAAGCGCCACCATATTAGGCCACGGCAGGGTCCACACCGATATGCAGATGGTTTTGGTCACCGTATTCTGTATGCCGTTAAATAAGCCGTCCTCCACCGTAAATGTGATGTAATGGTTCCCTTTGTGGTTTGATCCCGGAGTCCAGGAGAAGGCGCGCGTATCAGGATTGAAGTATTCACTCCAGGCGCTGTCGACAGAATATGTCAGCTGTCCGGACGGCAGGGATGGATCATCAGGGTCATCGGCTTCCACCCAAAATGTGATCCTTTCCCCTTCCACACCTCTCTTGTCGGTCAGATCTACGAATACAGGCGGGTCGTTCGTAGTATCGATCGTGACCGATACGGTGTCCGTATTCGTCTGCCCGCCGCCTTCCACCTCGAGGGTTATCACGTATCCTTTATCCGCCCGCGCGGATGTATCCCATCTCCCCAGCAGGCCGTCCTGCACAGTACTGCTGGAGCTTGTGATCAATGTCCTGTTGTCCGGGTCGGCGGCGTCAGCGTAAAATAGCCTGTATTCCACAAAATCATTCTCTACATATGCCGTTCCCAGTATATCCACGCCCGCGTCTGAAATAAATTGTCCTTCTGTAGGTGAGGATATATTGGCGCCCCTTCTGTTCCCTCCTTCGAACGCCAGCGACAACTCCGGATCACCAAATAGCACTGCAGTGTAATAGCACCATACCATGGCGCCGCTGTCCAAAATCCCTACGTTGGCCTCTTTAGAATCCTGGTGCGCCCGGCCGATCTCGGTGTATCCCTTATCAAGATATGCGTCCCAAAAGGTCCTGTGGAAACGCTGTGAAGGGCCGTCGGTCGAGTTGCGCCTGTACCAGCCGTATCTGGTGTTCATTATGGCGGCAAAGGCGCCTTCTTCCATAGTGGTGACAATCTCTGCAAAGCAGTCGGAATAATCAAAAGCGCCTGGGAGACAGCCCTGTGAATAGGCGAAAAAGTAGTCGGTGTTGCTCAGGCCCATAAGCTGGGCATTGTAGGTCTTCATCGTATAGGTTATATTCGCATGGCCGAGGTGGTTGAATACGTGCACGCCGCCGTTCGCCGTATTGATAAAGTCCGTACTTGACCAGGTCGAGTCATAATCGTAGAGCGTCTCTATATCAACTGAATCCGCGTAACCGGAATTTTTGAAACCTACCGTGGTGGCTCCGTGCGTGCTTGCACCGTCCTCTAGCTCTTTCATGTAGTGTTTGCCGTATGTTGTATAATCGAGTTTTTCTCCCAGCATTACCACTTTGCGGGGATCGCTGTGCCCTCCCCCTTTGTACCACAGCGTCTTCCTGACAAAGTTTGAAACATCATCTACGGTCTCGACAGGGGCGCGCCCCACATAGACCTCCGCAAGCATGTCAGGGTCGTCTTCTGGATATTCGCCGTATCTGGAGTCGCCGTCAGCGTTCGCATTCCCGTCCAAACAGCCGTAGTAGAGATCGGCCGGGATGTAGCGGTATGCGGGGTTCGGACCGGCCGCCACATAGAATTTCCTGCACGGGACCTGGGCATTGCTGCCTCCGAGAAGCACATATCTTGTCCCGCGGTTCTGATAGAAATCCTTTATAAAATTGCGTATCTTTTCCTGGTTGTCTATGCCGCTGTAATTCGGGTATATATCGCCTTCCAAGGTAAATATCCCCGCTGTCATGCCACCGGCTATCTTTGAATCTATGAGGTCCTGAAAAGTATACTGCCCGGTGGCGCCGCGCAGGCTGGTAGTTGTTATGATCACGTATTCGTAATTGTCGGTAAGTCCGTGTATGTCTGAAGAGCCCCTGACAGCGCCATCCGGCGCATCTTCATATGAATCGGCTACATCAGGGTTATTTACAAAACCGCGTATTTCTTCGGCCGCGAAGTCACCCAGGTCAACGGGCATGCTGTTTGTGCCCCCGGAAGACCCTGAGACGGTGCTTGCTTCAGCCTCCTTTGTGACTATCTCGATATCCATCTCGGTGTAATAAAAAACCCTGCGGGATTCAGGCTGGTACTCTACAGGGTGGAGGTTCACGATCATCACTTTATAACCACGTTTCGTCTGAAATAAGAGGCTGCCCCCGGGGGTTGCGGGGAAGATCTCATCCGATTCGTAAACCACTACATCTGGGAGGGTCTCTTCGGCCAATTCAGGCATGGATATAGGGACGGCTTCCTGGGCCGGTTCTAGATAATGCTCGCCTGATACCTCATACCGGGTGCCCAGAATGACCTTCACTTCTGATACTTCTACGCCATAGGGGATAAGAAGGCGGAGCGTCTTTACGGGTAATAGAGGGGTGCCAGGCTCGCCGTGCCATTTCTCAAGACCGGGCATTACAATACTTTCGTAATCGCCGTTTTGGACAAATTCAGGCTCGTCAAAACTTATGCTGTAAAAATCACTGAGGCGTGTAACCCTGTTCCGGCGCGTGGTCCTGCTCCTGGTCCTGCGGCTAGTCCGCTGTGAACCTGATACCTGAGCGCTGTCAAAAGTGACGGTCAGCCCGTCATCGGACCTGGTCCACGCAGTATTGCCTAATTGTCTTATAGAGCCATTGGCTGAAGAAGCTGGATGAGCACTCGAGAGTATGACTAAAATGGCCAAACAGCCGGCCAAGATAGAACGCTTTGTAAAAGCAGATTTGGCGCGGAGGTTGGGGGGGGGGGGGGGGGGGGGGGGGGGGGGGGGGGGGGGGGGGGGGGGGG
>CAZKWI010000077.1:0-8940 GCA_964556455.1 uncultured Planctomycetia bacterium
TTTGGTTCTGTAAAAGAAATTAGCGTTTTGGGTTTTCCTCCGGTGAGGGACGCCATTTTTTTTAAAGCTGCCCCAATATCCAAGGCATATTGTAGTATCCTGCCCAAGCCTCATTATTTAAATCTAACTTTTCATACATAATCATTATTAACGACACTTTTTTACGTAACACGTTAAAAAATAGCCAGTTACACAATTTAGTTAATAATAAAAAAGCAATATATACAGCTATTGACTATTTTGTTAATCATGATATACTTGTAATGTAAATAAAATAATTTAAAAAGTATTATATAATTATTATATAGCTATAGGCTTTTAAAGGGGTTTTATAGCTGAGCAGGCGCATTCGCTTGAGGGAAGCAGAAGATGCGCAGACTCAGCTTTTTTATTTAACACAACCTCAAGAGAGATACATGAAAAAGCAGGACAGAAATAACAACATATCATTGATTGATCACAGAGAGAGTGTCCTATGTAAAATAGTTTCCTGCCTGCTTATTATATCCTTTTTGCTCACCAATAGTACTTACGCCTGCGAGCGCACAGGCCCCGGCAATCTGAGAAAGATAAGAATGCGCGAGGCGTCCCCGGAAACCATAGCGGCCTTGCACGAGAAACATTCAGATGCGCGCACAAGTACGTCCAAACACAGCACAGAACTCATGACTAAGTTTTGCGCGGAGATGGGACCCGAGCTTATCGACGCTAAACTCTATCCCATGTGTCCAACAATCCGGGACCTTTTCAGTGTCGCAGAGCGGTTTAATACCGTAATACAGATGCCGGAACCCGGAGATGCATCTTACGGTATTCTGCAGACAAATATCCCGCAGGCCAGGAAGCTTTTAGTAGAGTATGTGAGAAGACTGCTCAAAGAAGGAGATGCACAGGAGATCGTTGCCGCAATGGATGCCGAAACGGACAGGATAGCAGAAGAGAAATACAGAGCAGTAGTCCCTGATGAAGAGAGGGCTGAATTGCTGAAAGATATCATGAGGACCCCATTATGCCCGGAGGATTTCAAACGGCGCATGGATGGTATCTGCGTAAGGGGCAATTTCTACAGCGATGTGGCTGCTGAACTCGGCGTCCCTGAAATAGCTATCCGCAGACTCTTTGGCATTGAGGAAGGCCATGATCTTATACTGGTAAGAAACAGAGAAAACCTCACAGACCACTATAATGCGCTTATGGAAGAGATCCTGCACGTTATCTTTGACGATCGCCGCAGAGGTTCAGAGGATAGAGTAGTTCGCCGTTTACAATATATAGCAAACGAGATGCTTAACGACTGGCTGCAAACAATATTCCACACAGAGGATAACTGGCCGGTCCACCATAGAATGCACGCCTTCTATCCCCTTTCGGGAGGCGACAGCCTAACAAAGAATATGCAGGTCCAGGCGCTAAACCGCCAGTACGACATGAATCCAAATACAGAATTGTTGCCCATGATGCGCAGGCTCAGGCGCGATATTGCAGGAAATGCTCATATCAATATCCAGAAGTCTGAGGATCTATCGGTTTGGGATATCTTTGCTGAAGAGTCGCGCTACGGGGAAGTGCTAGGTACTCTTCCACAGGAGGCCTGCGACCACCACGATCTTGAAACGGAAGACCAAAAGAAAGAGTGGGCAAAGGAGATATTCCTCGACACGCTCGATGGCGTCATAGATGGCAGCAGGGTAGAAGAAGGCGAACCGATATTCCCGAGCCTGCCTCAAACAAGCTCCCGCACAGCAACAATAGACACAGACGCGCGAATAAAAGAGATGCTCGGTGAGTGGCGCATGCGGCCGGATATATTAGAGATAGCCAGGCTCGTTAAAGAAGGCGGGCTTACCGATGATAATATTAAAGATATCGGAAAGTCCATGCCGGAGCTGTCCAAATTTGCCGATCCCATCATGGAGAAGACGCTCCAGGAGCTCGATAATCTCTTTCCATATTATTACCAGATTGTCGACCATCTTCTTAAAAAGTATCCAGAACATAAGTTCATATTCGCCGGGCGGGCAGCGGAAACGATGTATGACATTATGCGCCTTGTACTGGCGCGCCGCAGAAGGAAGAACAGGGCTGTTTTATTTCCCGCAAGCGGCGTTCTTCTATATTCATGTTTATTCTCTCTAAATGATTTAGACCGCCCCGGCCTTCCTACAAAAGAGGACGTAAAAGCGCTTTTTGAAAACGTCGGAATAGACGAGGAGACGATAAAGCGCAAAGACCCATACCTTATAATAGATACGGCATACGAAGGGAGCAATCCGAAATTAATGCATGTGTTGATGACATACCTGTTTACAGACACACGTATGGAGGCGTTCGATACCGAACACCCCGACCAGGAGATAAAAAAACAATTTGCGCCAAAAATGATCAAAGTGAACCCGGGCGCGTACGCGGAAAAGCTTTTAGATTTTCAAATTTCAAGCGGTGAAAGAGACTTATTCGTAAAAGCGCTTTCCAACACTAGCTGCCCTGTGACCAGGCGCGATTGGAATGAAGACCCGGGCGAGGCCTTTGCCAAACATATGGCGATATCTATGAACACGCTTCCTCGATACCACGACCCGTTTTTAGAGATTATCGATGTTGACGGCGTTAAAATCGGAATTCCGTTAGAGCGCGGGAAACTTCGAAAAAATATCGACAAGTTAAAAGGCTCGGGGAGCCATTATAACAAATGGAACGACAATATCATAAACCCAGTAGCTGCAATGATAGTCCAGAAACACATTGCAGAAAAGACGATGAGCACATGGGAAGCGACAAAGAAGCCAAGATCAGCCAGGCGTGTCAGCACTGCGCCTGCTCCCGGGCGTACCACCACGGCAGACGCGCCTACAGCCCGCACTGCGACGGTTACAGAGCATAATGTCGGTCAAATTCTACAAGGACTGCCAGCCAACTTGCAGCATAAAGATGATATAATAACGGCTATTATCAAACTGCTCGAACAAGATTCGATAAGAAAGCTGATAGGGCTGAAAGCTGTAGAGATATATTTCACTGCGGGAGATAAGGCCAGCAGGATAAAGTTTAGAGTAATAAACCCTGCTATGGCTGGTAAGTTTCATCCTGCCGATATAGATAACTATGAGGATATAGAGTTATCTATTAGGCACGCTACTTCATGGACCGGGGTTTATACGATGATTGGGCCAGAACACAAGGCACAGAGCGAAGGAACCGAAGGCGATAAGCTGGGAATTCTTTTAGAGAGATGGTACCTTTCGAAAAGAGAGACTTTCAAGACCTGGGCAGGCGGATCTCCTACTAATGCCCAGGCTGCGAGGGTGGGATTGTTAGATGCAGACAACCTGGCTACAAGTGCTGAATCAGCACTTGCCAGTAATGCACAGGATGAGCTGGATACCATTATAGCAGACCTTCTCGTTTTTGAAGCAGCCAACGATGGACTTATGCATCTTACATCGAATGTAAGAAGAAGGCTCGCTCAAGACCTGGTCGTATTAAGAAGGTTTGACCGAATATATGTAACGGCGAAGTATGAAAGCGGCAACGATTTGATCTCCCACAGTTTTAAGAATACAGCCAAGCCAATAGTAAAATCAGCTACGAAAAAAGCCATTATTTCGCTAATAGACTTAAATCCTGTTATTCACACTGTACAGGACCAGGGCAGAAATGTCGTAATAAAATGTGTTAACCCAGATGACGCTAACGATGTAAGAATTATTTCGCTTCATGAGATTAATGAACATGAAGTGCTTTTCACTAAGCTGCCCGCAGGGTTTTCTATAAGCATAACCTATCCTGAAACATATCACAGCGCATACCAAAATCCCAATATCAACTTAGGCTTTGAAGACAACAAGGCATTTGAACATGCAGCAGGCAGGCTATGGACTTTAGAAAATCCGCTTATCACAAGCTTATTAGATTGGAGAGATGCAGCAGAAGAAGATGCAAGAAGGGCCTGGGACAGTGCTTTTCTTAACCAGGAAGAAGGTGGGGCCCGCACTGCGACAACACGCGATGGTGGACTGGAAAGGCTTTTAACCGGAAGGGAATTTAAAGGCAGCGGCAAAACAGACTTCCTCTTCGAATCGCACTTTAGCATAGAAGAGACAAGAAAGAAGGCGAAAGAGAAGATAGGAGTAGCGGACATAATCATCTTTGAGTACCCGTATGTGGAGCCCAAGGTGTATAGAGGTATCTCCGCGGGGACTATTTCCGTTGAGGAAGGGCTCGCGGCGCTAAGGGAGAAATGGGGTTGTAGCGAGAATTTAGACGGCTCTTCCGCCAGAGATAAGCGCTATCTTATGTTCGCTCCGGTTGCAAGAAATACATTCGAGCTGATACATGGCACAAATAAACTCGTCCTCTTCGCACCTAACGACCAGCCCTCAAGCCAGGCCATGCAATATATGAATGCGGCAAGCAGTATTATTACATGCGGCATCGAAGAATTTCTCTTCACAGAAAACCCCGGTATTTTCGCAGAAACAGTAGAAGCAGGATCGCGAAAGTACGCAGCCAGCTTTACAGAAAGAGACGAGAGCCTGAAAGATTTTATCAGAAAAATACGCAGGCTTGCTCCAGAAGCGAATGTATTTATCTTAAGGGGTGCGGGACACACAGAACCGCATATTGCGTTACGTAAAGAATGGGGCGATCCCGTCTCAAGAGATTTTACAATAATGCCTTATCTATTCACTCCCCATGCGGAGATGATAAGGCGTATTATATTTGACAAACCCGCAGAAGAAAAAGAGAGATACCTTCTCTCTCTCAGGGCGGGTCTCTATTATATGTTGTTTCTGGGCGGCGGGCTGGGTTCGTTAAATTACGTGGGAGAGCGCGCGCTGGCATCGCAGATAAGCAAGTTAGACATAGAAGCGGTGATGCCGGGCGTAGTCGAATTTACAAAAGATATATGGGATGAAGAGGACGCAGGTGCACGATTGAGAGACTGGATCTTCGGGCAGTCAGATGAGAAAGCACGCACAGCGACCGTAAGAAAATCGAGCGCGGCGGCAAGACATGTAGATGCTTTATGTAAACACGCAAAATTTGATTCACGGCTATTCCGCAATCAGACGAGATATCACGCAAAAGACTATGCTAGCAGGCAAGGACACAGTGATATTAAAAGGCACAGATTGACACTTGAGGCGGTACAGGTATTAAAACATAGACATGTAGATTGGTTGATCGATCTGATGCTTAAAAATACGGAAGAGGGGGAATACAGAGACTTGCCCCATGTGATCGGAGAACTGGGCGAAAGAGAAGATCTTAAGAAGTTTTTGGAGGCGATCGCGTTTACGGATTGCGATCCAGATGATGTAGTTATGAAGTTCAAATACTCGGTAAGAAGTGCCTTAAAAGACCTTAGGCATGATCCTGACAGGGCTCCTAGAGATATCAAAAAGAGTTCACTAGCGAGGGCAAAACGGGCGCTAAAGGGCAGTGTGGATGAAGGGTCTTTAACGTCCATGATAAATTATTCTTATAAAGGCAAAGGCTCCCTGGCCGATATTCTGAAAGTAGAGATACCATATGCATACGATTACGACCCATTTATGGAAGGCGTTGCGAAGCTGGACAATACCTTCTGCGTAAACCCGGACATATCTTTAGCTATAATAATATCTTCGATAAATATGGTAGCGAGAGACGAAGAGCAGTTCAGGTTGTGTATCAGGGCGGTGACGTCTCTTCTGCATAGCATTAAAGTAAAGAAGGGCCTGAGAGACGATTTTATGCTCGCTACTCTTCCTGCTATAGCCAAAGACGCCGGCGATGCCGAGGGGTTTATTGAGCTTATTGGTAGAGAAAGACCAGGCCCTAAAAAGAGAAATTTTAAAAGGTGGGTCGCATCCTCTACAGGGTATTGCCCTGATTATACTTCGGTAACCGGCATAGCCTTTCACGAAGTCTATTATGTGCCTGTAGCAGCCCCATATAAGGAGAAGGCGAGACGCTGGTTAATATTGGATTTCGACGAGACACTGGTAAAGGGAACAATAGACGAAGTGGGCATAGAAGGACTCGATACCAAGGCGACCAAGAAGTTTCAAGAGTATATAAAGTATTTGAAAGAAAAACGCGGCGTAACATTAGCGCTGGCATCACGCAACCAGGAAGAAGTCTTAAAAGCGGCCTTTGACGCTCACCCTGAGATGCTGCTTAAGTGGAATGACTTTGCCGTAAAGATGGTGAACTTAAATGACAAGGCCTCTAATATTGCGGCGTTTATAAAAGGGTCGCAGAAAGGGCCAGCAGAATTGCGAGTCCCCGCTTATAGGATCATCTTTATGGATGATAACCGGGATGTGCGCGCTCAAGTGCGAGAAATGCTCCCTGAAGTGCTTGTACCGGAACCTCATCCGGAAAGGATACCCGACGGCCTTTATCAGGTAGATAGCGTCTTCCCCAAGGCTACCACAAAAGAGGCTAAGGCAAGGCCCGAGTCCTTCACAGCCCTGGAAGCCCTGGTGAAAGAGGCAAGCGGCATACCGAAGAAGCAGAAAGAAGGATATTATCACAGCCTTAATGTACAAGCCGGATTCAGCGAAGCAAGAAATGAAGACATAACAAGGATTGCAGAGTTAGTAAACGGCACAAACCAGTTCAACCTGGCTAATTCAAGATGCACAGCTGAAGACATAAAGCGCTACATGCAGGACGACGACTACAGACTCTTCGTCTTCCACATGAGAAACAGAAAAGTCGATTTTGGAAGAGTCGGCTTTATCATGCTGCATAGAACAGGCCCTGGCATCTGGGAGATAGACACGTTCTGCTTCAGCTGCAGGGCAATGGCTGTAAATGTATCAGGTGAAAGGTCCTTCCTTGCAGCTGTAATACGCCACCTAAACGGAAAAAAGGCAAAGACCATACATGGCATATTCAAAGAGACAGCTGACAACAAAGGCGCAAGCCAGTTTTACAAGAGCATGGGATTCAAGAAGCTCCCCAAAAAGAAGACAGGACCTGCGCTATACAAGCTGGACCTCCCAAAAGCCCCGAAAGATATCCCATGGATAAAGATAATGCCTGTGAAGGCATATTTGGCCAAAGCCACTGCCGCTGCTCGTACAGCAACTGTATCGAACTACGCCTTTGATAAATGGTTCAAGCCCCCTGAGAAAGCAAGTGATGAGCTCAAAAAAGAT
The DNA here is from genome assembly GCA_964556455.1 of uncultured Planctomycetia bacterium. GTDB lineage: Bacteria > Omnitrophota > Gorgyraeia > JABMRJ01 > JABMRJ01 > CAZKWI01. The sequence continues at coordinate 7,152 of CAZKWI010000077.1, forward strand.
ATGCGTAAATGGAAACGGCTGATCAAGCCTCTGCAGCGGCAAGGTAAAGCGACCGACCTGGGAAAAAGCACGTTCGAATTTGAGTTTCACAGGGTTGTCTATGGGGTGAGAAAGAATAAATACTGGGATTTTCTCGACTCGTATCGCTCGCGCACTGTGGTTGATGAAGGCGCCTCTGCACGAAGAAAAGAGGTATGCGATGGTGTCGGGAAAGGAATAAACCAGGGCAGCCATGATGACTATTTCGGAGACTCTTATAGCTCAAAAAAAACGAGCCTGACCGAAGAACAGGAAAAAGAACTCATAGGAGCGCTTAGACTTTACGCAAGAAGCTTAAAAGAGGAACCGACGGCCCGCACCGCTACTACCGAATCTAAGCGCCGTATAGAGCAATACAGAAACACGTCCAAAAGGATCGCTAAGAATAAGAGAGGAGAGCCGTTAAAAATCAGCGCCTATGTTACGGTCGATGACCCCAGCACAGCGGAGCGCGTAGCCGAGCTTACCCAGAGCGCGAGCCAGTTCAATTTGGTCAATATAAGGTTCAATAAATACAATATTAACAGAATGATAAAGGCGCATGATTACAAAGTCTTTGCGTTGGCCACAAAAGACAGGGACGGTTCTGATGGAGTTGTGGCGGCGATGATCGTTAATTTGCACAATCATGTTGACAGCATCGGTTTTGCCGGAGAGATTCTCTCATTCTGCAAGAGCCGCAAAGCGCGGCACCTCCCGATAGAAAGACCGTTCATGCAGTTCGTCCTGCGTGAAGTGGCCAAATGCGGAAACAGGGGGTTACTGGGTCATTATCTGGAAACAGAAGATAACAATGATGTTAAGGATCTTTATAGAGACCTCGGATTTGAACCGTGGGAATACAGGAGCACCCTGGCTTCATGGGGCGGGCGGTTCGGCGGCGTAGATATCTGGAAGAAAGACACGCAAAATGTAAGGCTAAATCCTTCAAACTATAAATGGCTGAAAGAATTTGTAGTGTGCGAAACGATGCCGGAATGGGCCAAACAGAGATCGGACAAAGTGATATTTGCGTCTGAAAATAGACTGAAGGCTGTATTAGAGTGGCTGGAAGATACGGTCGCCAGATGGGAAACCGAGGCAAATAAGGCGAAGAAAGGCTCTCTTTTACTCAATCCTGACAAGATGCTGGCCGATTTGAACGAATCTTCTAACAGAGACGAAGAATTTATAGCCAATCTCACGGCGTTAACAGGATTTCTTGATGCCGTTCACAGAAAAGCCATGGAAGGCAAGCTCAATGCAAAAGCCCTGGCAAATGCCATCGACGACGCTATCCCCAGTACGCTGGTCACAGCCGGCAAGTATCCCGGAGCCTTTAGAGCAATAATGGGCCTGGCGGAAGAGATCACCGAAAAATATGATATGGTATGCTGTCCACTGCTGAAACATGTCACTCCACAACTCTTTTACTTTGCGAATCAAAATCCCGAAATAGTAATTAAGGCTGCCGATTTTATCAAAAGACACCCGTATCTCTATCGCGTTATAGATATCAGATTTGCTCCATATGGCGGACCTAGAAGAGATGCCGTCCTGCCGTACGACCGCGGAGACGCGCTCAGCACTATATTATTCCTCGCCCTCACTCACGCCGATGACATGAAACAACTTGAGAAATGTATAGCTGTACTATCATTCATGACCGTTCGCCTGCGCCTGCAGAGAATAACCGAAGGTCCGCTCCTGGGACTTCTTACAAAAGGCGTCGATGAAAAATTCACCAAATTACAGGCGCCGACCTTTTCTG
>CAZKWI010000078.1:0-8846 GCA_964556455.1 uncultured Planctomycetia bacterium
GCGGGAATGACATGGTTTTGAGCTTGTCTCCGCGTAAAACATTATACATCACCACTTCTGAAGCTAATTTTGAAAACGTCCCTAATTGTGGTATAATTGATTGACAAAAAAGGCGGTGTATTATGGATCCTTCCTCATCGACTGCTTCCGGAAAAGCGGAATTGTTGATATTGGGGGCCGGGACAGGGGTGCCCCACAAGGAGAGAAGCCCATCGGGTTATTTAGTAAGCGCGGAAGGCGGGAATATATTAATTGACGGAGGTGCCGGGACTCTGCAGCGGCTCCTGGGCCATGGCATAACGTACCATGATATAGATCAAGTCCTCTATTCGCACTTCCATCCTGATCATTCACTGGATATGGTCTCTCTCTTGTTCGCGGCGAAAAACCCGCACGAACCCAGAAAAAAGCCCCTTAGGATCTACGGTCCGAAAGGCCTTAAGCAATTCTACAAAAGGCTGTTATCGGTATACGGAAGTGCTTTGGTCCCCAAAGAATACGATCTCAAGCTCCAGGAAGTGCAGCGCGGGGATATCGAGCTTGATCCATGCATCGTGACCTGCGCCCCGATGAAGCATCCCGCTCCGACAATAGGTTTTAAGGTCAGATTCAATAGCGGGGCCACCATGTTCTATTCCGGTGATACAGATTACTGCAGGAACCTTGTCAGCCTGACCCGCGAAGTGCATTCTCTCTTCCTGGACTGTTCTTTTCCGGATGAGCAGAAGGCGATAGGTCATCTTACACCATCTCTGGCCGGCAAAGTGGCGGCCCAGGCTTCCTGCAAGAGGCTTGTACTTACCCATCTTTATCCTTCCTGCGACATGTACCCTGTTATTGAGCAGTGTAAAAAGCATTTTAAAGGTGTAGTCGTTTTTGCAAAAGACAATATGAGGTTTGAACTGTCAGAATAGAGCGAGAGGTGGCATATGGATATATATTTTCTGAGACACGGCGAGGCGGAAGACAAAAAAGAAGGGGCGAGGGACGAAGACAGGCCTCTTACCTCTAAAGGGGCGGCGGTCATAAAAGATGTATGTAAGAAGCTTAAAAGCCGCCTTAAGTCTTTGGACCTTATCATGACAAGTCCGATGTTAAGGGCGCGCCAGACAGCCGATATCGCCGCTAATATCTTTAAATGCGGGGATAAGATAAGGAGTACGGATAACCTGCTGACGGACGCATCGCCTTCCGTCTTGCTGGAAGAGCTGGCCTCCTGCAAAAAAGACGGATCTCTTCTCCTTGTCGGGCACCAGCCCCAGCTGGGCGAATGCATCGCACATCTTACAGGGGGTCACCCGGAGGAGACAGGCCTCAAGAAGGGCGGCTGCGCCCTGGTAGAGGTCGATGCCCTGAAGGCTTCAGGGGGCAGGCTGATCTGGCTTAAGTCCGCCTCGGAGATAACAGAAAGCTAAGGCCCCTTAATGAAGAGTTTAGAGATAGCGCATATTTTTAACGAGATCGCGGATATGCTGGAACTTAAGGACGAGAACCCCTTCAGGATTAGGGCATACCGCAAGGCGGCTCTGAGCCTGGAATCGCTGGGCGAAGATCTTGAGAAGATAGCTGCCCGGAATGAATTGGAAAAGATACCGGGTATAGGCCGGGACCTGGCGCTTAAGATAAAAGACTTTCTCGCTAAGGGCGACATCAGTTTTTACGATAAGGTCAAGGCCGAAACCCCTTCCGTAATGCTCGAGATGCTTGCCATACCGGGCATCGGCCCCAAGACCGCAAAATCCCTTTATGAAAAACTGAAGATAAAAGATATCTCTGAGTTGGAACAGAAGGCCAGGACCCACAAGATAAGAGACATTCCCGGTTTTAAGGATAAGACAGAAGAGAACATCATCAAGGGGATAGAATTCGTTAAGAGACAGAGCGGCAAGATGCTCTTGTCCGCCGCACTGGTCACGGCAGAGAGGGTTGTGGAGGAACTGGAGAACGTACCGGGTATAAAAGCGATCACCCCGGCCGGAAGCCTGCGCAGAAGAAAAGAGACCATAAGAGACATCGATATCCTGGTAGCGTCAAAGAAGCCTTCCAGCGCAATGAACGCGTTCAGATCCCTCCCGCAGGTCAAAAGAGTCCTGGCTTACGGCCCTACAAGATCGAGCGTACTCACAAAAGACGATATCCAGGTAGATATAAGGGTGGTCGGGGGATCCTCATTCGGCTCCGCGCTCGTATATTTTACCGGCTCGAAGGCCCACAATATACGCCTGCGGAAGATAGGGATAAAGAAGGGATTGAAGGTGAATGAGTACGGCGTCTTCAAAGGCAAGAAGAAGATAGCCGGCAGGACCGAGAAAGATGTTTACGCCGCCCTTGGACTAGACCTTATCCCCCCTGAATTGAGAGAGGACCTGGGCGAGATAGAGGCGTCTGGATCAGACAAATTGCCGGACCTGGTTGAGCTCAAGGATATAAAAGGCGATCTCCATATCCATTCCGAGTGGAGTGACGGGATCTGCACTATAGACGAGATGGCAGAGGCTGCCCGGAAAAAGGGTTACAAGTATATAGCCATCACCGACCATTCAAGGAGCCTGAAGATAGCAGGAGGCCTGAGCAATAAAGAGCGCTTAGAGCAGATCGATTTAATACGGAAGACCGATAAGAAGAAGGGCATAAAGATACTGGCCGGGGCTGAGGTGGATATTCTGGATGATGGGAGCATCGACTATCCGGATGACATATTACGCCGGCTGGATGTGGTCATAGCCGCCATACACACCGGGTTCAAGCAGCCGAAAGATAAGATCACCGGAAGGATAATAAAGGCGATCAATAATAAATACGTGGATATAATAGCTCATCCTACGGGCAGGCTTATGGGCACAAGGGATGCCTACGAGATAGATATTGAAAGGATATTGAAGGCGGCAAAAGATACGGACACCGCGATCGAGATAAACGCGTATCCGGAGAGACTCGATCTTGATCATGCAGGCTGCCGCATGGCGAAAGACCTCGGTGTAATGCTGGCTGTATCGACCGACGCGCACATGAAAGAGCAGCTCGACAATATGCGTTACGGTATCAGTGTCGCGAGAAGAGGCTGGCTTGAAAAGGGAGATATACTCAACGCCCTGCCCCTGGCTAAACTTGAAAAGAGACTGAAAAAATGATCTACGACCCATTCCAGGAAGAGGCGATCGGTTATATAAACGAGGGATATTCCGTGATAGTCTCTGCCCCGACCGGGGCGGGAAAGACCGTTATAGCCGAGCACGTTATATACGAATGCATTGAAAGAGAGAAAAAGGTAATATACACCGCTCCTATAAAGGCCCTCTCCAACCAGAAATTCCGTGATTTCCAGAAGATCTTCGGCGACAAGATAGGTATACTTACGGGCGACGTAAGCATAAATTCGCACGCGCAGGTCCTTATAATGACAACGGAGATATTCCGCAATAAGCTTATAGAAAAAGAGGCCTCGCTTGACGACTACTCCTGGATAATATTCGATGAGGTGCATTATCTGGATGATTACCAGCGCGGCTCAACATGGGAGGAGTCGCTAATTTTTCTTCCTGGGCACATGAATATCCTGGCCCTTTCCGCGACCATCCCGAACATAGATGAACTGGCCGCGTGGTTCGCTTCCATACATAAAAGGCCCCTCAAAGTGGTAAAAGAGGACAAGCGCCCGGTGCCGCTCCATTTTTACTATCAGTATGAGGGGCGCATAGTCGACAGCACCAGGAAACTTTTCCGGATCAGGCCCTCGGGCGCGAAGTGGCGCTATTCTCAAGTAAGCCGGAGGCACAGGGTGAGGCCGAACAGGCCCACATCTCTGATAAGGCAGCTCTACGAGAGACAGCGCCTGCCCTGCATATATTTTACATTCGGGAGGAGGCGCTGCGAATACCTGGCTTGTGAGATGGCCGGTTTCAGATTCGTCACGAGCGCGGAGGCCAAAGAGCTCGACAGCACGTACCAGGAATTATGCGAAAGGTTCGACCTTATTAAAGAAAAGAGCGCCGCAGACATGCGGCCGCTCATACAGAACGGTATCGCTTATCACCACGCCGGCATGCTGCCCACGCTGAAGGAGGCGGTAGAGAGGCTCTTTACGAGCAGGCTCATAAAGGTTATCTTTACTACCGAGACATTCGCTCTCGGCATAAATATGCCGGCCCGCACTGTGGTATTTGACGAACTGAGGAAGTACTATGGACGGTTTTTCGCGACGCTAAGGACCAGGGATTTTTACCAGATGGCCGGAAGGGCCGGCAGGCGGGGCATAGACAAGGAGGGTTTTGTCTACAGCCGCATAAACCCGCATTATATATCATTCCAGGAGTTAAAGAAGGTCATATACGGCAGCCCGGAGAAAGTGACCAGCAAATTCAACGCCTCATACGCCACTATATTGAACCTGTACGAAAAGCACAAAGAAGCGCTTTATGACGTATATCCCTCATCTTTTCATTATTTTCAGCAAAAGGACCGTTTTCGAAAAAAGGCCCTGGAGTTATTGCATTCCAAGGTCGATATCCTGAAGGATCTCAGCCACATAAAGGACGGCAGCCTTACAGCAAAGGGGAGTTTTGCGAGCAGGGTCTACGGATATGAGCTGCCTCTGGCCGAGCTTTATGAAACAGGCCTTTTGGAACGCCTTTCAGAGACCGAGCTGGGCATTCTTTCGGTAGCCCTTGTATTCGAGCCCAGGAAGAACGCCGACAGGCCTAGGCTCTCAAAAAAGACAAGGGCATTGCGCAATATAACGGAGAATATAGTTTCGGGGATCCACAAGAAAGAGAAGGCCTTCGGCATCAGGGCGCTATCAAAAGAGTGTTATTATCACCTCTCCCCATGCCTGGAAGCCTGGATGAGCGGGGAAGATTTCAGCACTGTTTTACAGCACACCGACGCAGACGAGGGGGGCGTGATACGTTTTTTCAGAATGGGCGTACAGATACTCCGGGAAATACTGAATGCGCCCATATCCGGACAGCTGAAAGAAAAGGCCCGAAAGACCATAGGGCGGATCAACAGGGATATCGTCGACGCGGAAAAACAGCTTCGGGAATAAGAAGAATAAATACCCGGTTTTTACGAAACGCACAAAATTCCGCATTTAACAGTTCTCGCAATGTAAGATTATCGTTGTATAAAATACTTACTTTTTAGCTAAAAAAGTCAGAAATTACATATTTACATGTTTGACTTTAACCTTATAAAACGTTATACTATTATTAGGTCATAAAAGGTGAAGATATGAGCAAAAAGAGCAAAAATAGGACCCATAAACCGTCAGAGTTGATCCGCAGGTATAGACTTTTAGAAGAGCTTATGCGGACCACCCCTGATGTCATATATATTAAAGATAAAAAAGGTAGATTTATAATGGTCAATGAGGCGCATGCAAGGGGGGTGGGTGCAAAGCCAAAGGAGCTGGTGGGGAAGACCGATTTCGATATACACCCCAAAGAGAAAGCCGAGCGAATGGCTAGCGATGACCTGCGTGTTATGTTGTCAGGCAAGCCGATCATCGATAAGATAGAGAGGGCGACCAGGGCGGACGGCGTCGACAATTATGTTTCCACGACAAAGATACCAAGGTACGACAATAGAGGCAGGATAATAGGCGTTATCGGTATCACACGGGATATCACCCACCGCAAACAACTCGAAAGACTGAAAGAAGAGAAGGCCCACATAGAAAAAAAGCTCGAGGCCATAGAGGAGCTGAACAGGACAAAGTCCGAATTTGTCTCGATAGTCTCACATGAGCTTAGGACGCCTCTGGCGATAATAAAAGAGGCTGTAAATCTTATTATTATCGGGGCAGCCGGCAAGATAGACAGGAAGAAAAAGAAGTTGCTTAATATGGCGACTAAAAACGCCGATCGCCTGAACGGAATAATAGAAGACCTTCTCGACATATCTAGGATCGAAAGCGGCAGCCTAGGGTTGCAGTATTCATTGGGAGATCTCAGAGGCCTGCTCAAAGAGCAGGCTAACTTTTTCAGTAAGCAGGCGCGGGCAAAGGAGATAGAATTAAAGTATGTCTTGCCGCAGGCAGGGGTGAACGTTTTTGCGGACCTGGACAGGATAAACCAGGTCGTGACCAATCTTATCACGAACGCGATAAAGTTCACCGAAGAGGGTGGTAAGATAAGAGTGGAGCTAAAGATTTCGCGGGAGAGGGTAAAAGTAGGCGTGATAGATTCGGGGGTTGGGATATCCAGGGAAAACCTGCATAGATTATTCGATAAGTTCGTACAGGTCTCGAGGGACGAGCAGGCCATAAAGAGAGGCGTGGGGCTTGGGCTGTCCATCGCGAAAGAGCTTGTTGAAAGGCACGGAGGCCAGATATGGGTTGAATCAAAGCCGGGCGTTGGAAGCAGGTTCTATTTTACCCTCCCGAGATTTTCCACGAAACACATACAGGACCAGCAGTCCATAGACAGGATAAACGATATATTGGCCAACAGGACATTGACATATTTCGTAAGCCTTTTGATAGTGAACTATAGGGCCTTCAGAAAGAACCTGAGCATTCCAGCAGCAAGCTTCAACAAGGGCTTAAGAAGGGTAATAGAGAATTCGTTGGATGAAAATTATAAGAAACTCGAACGCAAGCCTGAGATCGTGCTCGAGGAAAAAAGAAGCGGGGAGTACGGGATAATTGTCCCTGACGCGACGAACAAAAAGCTTAGGGCACTGTCTGTTTCACTGAGGGATAATCTAACGGCGTTCCTGAAAGCAAGCGGCCTTAAGAACGCTTTTGTGAAGGCAAGCATATCCTCGCAGTCGTCGGAAGACATACCCCGGGTACCCAGAAGGCCTTTGGCTAATCTAAGCGCCACAAAGATATTTATCGGCATAAATACGAGGCGTTTCGAGAGAGTGCCCTATGATACAAGGATAGAGGTGACCGATACGGAACGAAAGAGTGAGGAATTCCGGACAGTGGATATATCGGAAGGAGGCATATGCTTTACGAGCAGGAACTCTTTTATTCTTAATGCCAGGATCGGGCTTAAGATCGAACTGCCAAAACCGGAGAAACAGATATATACCCGTGCCCGTGTGGCATGGGTAAAGAATATCAGAACACCCAGACAGGCCGGAGGTGCAGAATACAAAGTGGGCCTGGAGTTTACTTCATTAAAAGATGGCGATAAGGAAGACCTTTCGAAATTTGTAAGACTGGCCTCTGCGTAATTACTCACCCTGAATTACTATCAAACTTTTTATTACTAACCATTACATATTGCTATTTGCCATGTTAGTTTAAAAAAAGCTAGTTATATCCCATTCTGAACAGTTGACAAGCTAATACTTATAGTGTATACTTATTTATAGAAGGGATTATGGTTAGATAAGCGAGTATTACCTCGCTTTTATTTGGGTATCTTGTTAAAATATTTTAAAAAGTCTATTAGAAAAGGGGGTGATTAAAATGGAAAATATCTATCTTGCCAATCGCGTGCGACACCCACTGGTCGCAAAATTCCTGAGGCAGCTGCAGCTTGTCCACTACTCTTTATACAAAGAATACGCCGCCTCGCGCGCAAGGTACCACAGCACTCTTCATAAGTGGGATATTTATAAGGAGTTAAAAGATGCAGTAGAATTGAAAAGTCTTCATAAAGAAGTGGCGATGCGCAAGATGGATTACCTCATCGAGAAAAAGAAACTTGTAGAGCTGATGCATAAGTGTGAAAGCGCACTTGGGTATTTATATACTTACGGGATGCTGGAGAACGAAGACAAGAATTTGATCGAGTATTATATAGCCCTTTTGAAGAGATTGGGATATAAGTAATCTCACCCGAATGCTGCCCCAACCCGCACGATCTTTATATGTATCTCTCTATGTATCTTATTAGTTTATCAGTACTTACAGGCTTAGCGACCAGAGGACGACCTGACAGGCCCCTCCGTTCTTTATCCAGTTCTTCTTCATTAGCCGAGGCGGTCAAAAAGACGATAGGTACCCCGCTTAGATCCGGATCCTGTTCTATCTGGTTCCCGACAGCATCGCCGTCTATATCAGGCATCGACACGTCGAGCAGTATGATATCCGGCATGAATGCTTTCGCGGCTTCCAATGCCTGCGAGCCCCGGTGCCGGACCTCTATCTCGTATTTTCCCGTCTTCTCGAGGCTTATCTTGAGGCTGCCCGTAAGGGCCTTATCGTCGTCGATTATCAATATTCTCTTCTTCGTCATAGACCGCCCCTTTCTATATCACATCCGCCATCTTTAACGCGCATACAGTCTTTGCGTCCACTATCTTGCCCGATCTTAACATCCTACCGACCTCATGCGCAGTCAATATAGCGGGGGTTATTATCTCATCCGCCTCATTCTTGTAATTAACCGGACTCAGTTTCCAGGCCTTATATATTGCGATCTTCTCTGTTGTATACCCGGGCGCCGGATATATATACCCTATCTTCTTCCAGTTCTTAGCCGCATAGCCTATCTCTTCTACTGTCTCGCGCCTGGCGCATTTTAGGGGGGATTCGTTCTTATGGAGCACCCCGGCCGGAAGCTCCCATATATATGAATCGATGACAGGCCTGTATTGCTTTATCAGGACTATCCTGTCCTTGCTTAAAAAGGGCACTATAAGGACCGCCCCGGGATGCTCAATAACCTCCAGGTAGGCCCGATAGCCATTGGGCAATCTCCTTCTTTCCAAACGCAGCTTTAACAGCTTCCCATCAAAAATTCTCTTTTTCATTCACTCTCCTTTACCAGCACACTATTAATATACCGAATTATGCGAGGATTTGCAAGACAGTAAGCTAAGCGCGCTTCGGTATTGTTATAAAATAATGAAATGTCCGGTTTATTAACATGTGAAATGTCCGCTTTCAA
>CAZKWI010000079.1:0-8825 GCA_964556455.1 uncultured Planctomycetia bacterium
CTTCAGAGCTATATTCTAACTCAAAACAGGGGATTTGTTAATAGGGAGCAGTATACAAAATCACAATTGGGGATGGCATGAAAGTAAGCATAATAGCAAGGAAAGCTATATCCACTTTTTTAGCGGCGGTCTTTGCGTTCAGTTCCGTCTATCTACCGGATACTGCACACGCGGAGGGCGCCGTTAAACCGGTGGCAGGCCTGCCCGGCAGCCAGGTATATTATATTAATAACATAATAATACCGAAAGACAACGGCGAAATAAGGAACACCCACCAGGGCACGAACGGCAAGCTCATCGTCCACATACAGGACGCCCACGTAAACTACGACGGCCAGAAGAACCTGGCACACATCCTGAAGAACCTGACCGAGACCTACGGTATAAACCTGGTTCTTGTAGAAGGCGGCTCAGGCAACGCGAACATATCATTCCTCAGGCACTTTTCCACACAAAGAAAGCGGAAGAAGATAGCCGACAGCTATCTGAAGAAGGGCAAGATCTCAGGAGAAGAGTATCTCGACATAGTTTCTGAGCCCGGATTGAAGCTCGACATACACGGCATAGAGAACCCCGCCCTCTATGATGCCAACCTGGAGCAGTTCCTTAAGGTCGACGGCTTCGCCGCTGACGCGAACAATTTTGTAAATTCACTCGATACTGCACTTTCAGGCCTGAAAGAGACTCTTTACACCGAAGAGTTGAGGCTGCACGAAGAGAAGGCCTTCGGGTATGAAGAGGGCGATGTCGATATAGTGGAATTTTGCGAGTATCTGATGGAGATGTCGCACATTTGTCATTCTGAGGCGGCGAAGCCGCCGAAGAATCTTACCCAGGAACAGGGTAAGATCCTTCGTCGCGCTCGCTTCGCGAACGCTCCTCAGAATGACAATGGTTTGGCTTCTCAAGATGACAATAGCGAGATAGAGAAGATACTTAAGATAAAGCGCCTTGAGGAGAGGATAGACTTCAGCGTGGTGACAAGAGAGCGCGATGATTTCATAAAAGCGCTCTCGGAGAAGTTCTCCAAAGAAAGGCTTGAGAGTTTCCTTAGAAGATCCCTGGATTTTAAAGCCGGGTTAGTACCCGCACGTGAATTCTACAGTTATATCGCTCAGCTCGGCAGGACCGTGGGGATCGACCTCTTCAAATACGCCAACCTCCGCATCTACGTCTATTACATAAATCTCTTCGAGGATATCGACCACGAGGCCCTCTTTGCCCAGATAAAGACGCTGGAGGAAGAGAAAGGCGCTTCCCTTTGCAATAACGAAACTCAGAAGAGCATGAGGGACGTTACAAAAGACCTAAATCTGGTGAAGAGTTTCATAAACCTGCGCCTATGCCCGGGCGACCTTAAAGAATATCGCTCGCGCAAAACGGAGTTTGATTTAAGAAAATGGTGTGATTTTATCAATAAGATTGCTTCGTCGCCCAACGTAGCATCCCAGGCTCCTCGCAATGACAGGAGTGCGAGTGCGCTTGTCCGATATGATTCCATAGTAGATGATAATCTTCCGGTGCTCGAGAAGTTCTACAGGATAGCCGAGAAACGAGATAAGGCGTTCTACAAGAACGCCGTGAGAGTCATGGAACGAAAAGGCGCGAAGAAGGCCGTCCTGATAGCCGGTGGTTTCCATACGGACTGCCTGATGCCCCTTTTCAAAAAAGAAGGCTACTCATGCATGGTTGTCTCGCCTAAGATAAAGACCAAGACCGACACAGCGCTCTATCATTCTATCTTAAGGAACGAGCTTACGGTTGAGGAGAAGGTCATGAAGGCAGTGACAGGTCTCCTGAGGACGCGCGCGGTAACCCACCCGGGCAGGACCTCGACACTTGAGGTTATAGCCCACAAGCTGCTCGAAGGCGACAATATCAAGATACTTAGGGACCACAGGACCTTCATGAATTATACCGCGTTATCAAAGGCGCTGGCCGTGATGTGCAGAACAGCTCCGCCGGACGTTAACCTTAACACGCAGCAGATCGAGATAGATGTGGATGCCGGCCAGATAAATGTATCGCTTACAACGGGAGGCACAAGGGTCTTTTCCATAGATGACCATAAATGGGAAGAGCTGAAAGCCGAAGATTCCAGCATAGCCCTTAACGCGTTCGGGGCTAAGAAAGAAGAGTTCGTGGACAAATTCGGTATATCACTGCGCACGCTCCTTACCCAGGCGCTCCACAACACCACTGCAGATGGCACTGTAATGAACATCACGGACGTGCTCAGAAGAAAACAGAATAAGGAAAAACTCACCACAACAGAACAAGAGATGAATGTGGCTGTAGTAACGGGCTGGGTGGATAACTTCAAAGAGCTCTACCGAGAAAAACTTAAAGAAGTGACCGGCCTTCCGGAGCATGAAAGAGAGATCCATGTTGCGCAAGCGGCGCTCGCGATGATAGATGAAGCAGGCACAGCATCTGACGCAAACGGCGAGACCATCTTCATAGACGCGCTCTTCTACGAGATGCTCAATAAGTCGAAGACGAAGGATAGCTGCTTCATAAGCCTTGCGAAGAGGCATTCCTATATAGCAGGCCACCCGCAGACGACGACAAAGATACTCGAAAGGAACGCTTCGATAGACAATGTCCGCGCGGCCATAAAGGCGAGAACGATCCTTATAGCCCAATCAGGCGGTGACTGCGCGGGATTAAATGCCGTTGTCGCGAACGCGGCCATTGAAGCGGCCAAAAAAGGCTACATGGTCTTCGGCATAAGGTACGGCTTTGTGAACCTGCCCTCAAAAGACTTCAGAAAGCATCTTATCCCCATAGATATGCCTTATGCAATGAGGATAGAAAAGAGACCCAGCACCGATATAAGAAGCTCGAGGCTCGATCCTTCCAAAGACGAAGAGGATTTCAAGATCTCGACCGACAACCTAAAAGGCTACGGAGGGCTGCTTATAACGGGCGGGGACAACCACAGCCTTCTCGCGATAAAATTTGACGGCGTGGCCATACCGAAATCCATAGATAACGACGCTATGACACAGATGCTCGGCTTTAATGAAGCCGCGCGCTACCTGCGCAGGCGTTTCTGGAGGGCGGCTGAGACAGGCGTGGCCGATAAGAAGGTATTCATAGGCGAATGCATGGGCAGAAAGGCCGGCTGGCTTACCCTGGCAGCCACGGACAGGCTCGCTCCCGAGCTTTCAGAATTGCGCGAGGAGTTGGGAACGGAAAAGGTGGACCAGGTCAGGAACACCATAATGAGCCTTATACCTGAGAAGCCCGTCTCCATAAGGACTGTCTTAAAGCGCGCACAGAGTATACTGAAAAAGAAAGGTGTCCTTAATATAGGAGTTTCGGAAGGGGTGACGTTCTCTCACGACGACCCGTTGTGGGAGGAACTGCTCAGCAAGAACGCCTCCTTAAGAGAAAAAATAGAACGCGATACAGAGGTTGATGAATACGGCGAGAAGAGATACACAGGGGTATCGCCGTCATCCGAGCTTGTATTCGCCATACTCACCACCAACTGGGATGATAGGTCATTGAGGACGGGCATTAAAAGGAGACAGGTTCGTCATACAAAATTCGGTTACATGCCTAGAGGCCCGAAACCAGGCAAACGAAGCCTTGCCATGGCAAAGAAGTCGGCCAAGGTGGCTGTAGAGTGCTTTGAAAAGGGTGAAAAGGGCGTGATGGTCACATATCCTGACACAAAAGACCCGCTTACAGAAGACCCCATAGTAAGGCCGGCAGAGAAGGTTCTTAAATTCAGGGGCAAGCTGCTTCCAAAGAACCTCAGAACACTCGGCGAAGAAAGCAAGGTATTTAAGTTGGCTGGGCTTAAGAATAAAGGCTTCCGCGAGCATAAGGATGCGGACCTTGCAAGGTCAGGCGTCCTTATGGAAGACAACCGCGGCAGGCCCAGGGCGTATTCCATACTGGGCAGTAAGGTCACAGCCGATAATACAGTCATGACAGAGGGAGAGGCCATAAAGGTCGTGGGAGAGGACTTTATGTCCGTAGCTGTTTCAGGATGGGCACACGATAGAGGTGCTATATTTGAGGTGCCGGATGACGTAGGGCGCCTTACGCGTTTTATAGCCACAGGCCTGCCCCCTGCAGATTTCACTTCTTGGCCAGAAGAGGACCAGGATGTCTGGAATGCCACGTGGGAGAAGATAAAGGACACCATCCTGGACCTGTCGAACCTGAAGACCACCCCCTCCTTGAGAGAGCTTGTCGAAAAGGCCGCGAGGATAAAGAAGAAATACGGCACTGTAAATATAATAGTCCCCAGAAGCTGGGCCTTTTCTGAGAAAGACCCCTATTTCAAGAAGCTTCTAGATAAAAACAAGTATCTTTACGAAAGGTATGAGGAGACTAAAACACACGTAGGGAATGATTTCTATAAAGTGAGGGATGTGACAGAGTTCTTACAGGCCGCTTTAGTCAAATATGACCCGGACGTTTTCCCGAATAGCGGGCACGCGCGGCCAAACCCGCTCGGCGAGGCATATTATGTGCAAGGCGCCACTTTAGAGCCGCCGGTCGAGCTTGAACCGGAGCAGGCCAGAACTTCCTCGATTACGACAACCGCCCGCACATCGACTGTTCCAGATCAATTGCCAGGATGGTTCACAACCGGCGAGAGTGCTAATGCACGAGACGATATACTTAGACGAATAAAGAGTGAATACGGAGCGCTGGGAACTCAGAGAGGTCAGGCCGCCTACCTGATCGCGGCTAAGGTCGTAACGCTTATTTATCAACGTAAGACTAACGCGGACCCGTTGTCCGCGAATGACGAAGAACATGCCTCAATGGTCGAGCAGCTCGTCACCAATAAATACACTGCAGGTAACGCGCCTGTTGCAGTACGCATAGCCGCGTTAGCGCACGATATTGACAGGGCATTTGAAGATAGAAGGATAAAGAAAACTCCGAATGACACCGGGTTTATAACAGAAGCGAAAATGCTGAAGCATCCGCAGAGGAGCGCGGAACTCATAGCGATATACCTCAGGGCCGCGAATGTCGATGAAGAAATAGTAACCGATGTAGAGAGATTGATCCGGTATCATGAAGCGGGAACGAACGGTTACGGAGAAACCCTCCCGGCTATAACATTTGGCGAACATTTATACAATGATATAAAAATATTGGGCGTCTGCGACTCTACGGCCGAGTTTATTCTCTCTCTCGGCAAGACATATGATAATAAAGAGCCCATAGACGCCTTTAAGGAATGGGTGTATAAGTACAGGAGAATAAAAGACACAGCCTACAGATCGGCTCTTGGCGATGATGTGGAGCAGCGATGGAGCAGTAGGCATGCAGATGCATATAAGTTATTCCAGGCGGCAGCAGCAAGGGCGGAAAACCTGGAAGCATACAGGCCGCAGTTAGATGACACCCAGGGACAAACAGAAACCTTTACAGATCGCCAGGGTGTCAGCATAGGAGGGGGCGTAATAGAATTATGTGTTGAGCCCAGGCGCGGACGGGAAGTCAATCTGCGGTTCAAGATCCCATCGGATATAGGCTGGTACAAGGGCGACCATTACGAATATGCGTATTTTAAGCCTGGCAGGCCTTATGAAGGCGGACGCTGGCTCGGATCTACCGTCACGCGCGGCAAAAAGCTGGTATTTGAAAAAGGCAATGCGGTAGTAATAGTAAAGGTGGAAGAGTGCACCCATAAAGATGCCAAATTAACTATATACACGTCAGCAGGTGAAAGGATAGAGCGCCTGGAAAATATCGATCCCACTAATAAGCCTGTAGCAAGCGCCCGCACATCGACCGCCGATGACAGAGATGAACACTCTGATATGCTGGCCCTGGATAAGCATATAGCCGCCCTTACGTCCAATGATCCGGGTATTTGTGCTAACGCGGCATATGAACTTGGAGCGCTCTCCAACCCAGAAGCCATAGAACCGCTGATGGAAGTCCTGAAACGACCCATAATGCCCATAAGAAAACACAATGGTATCTATGTAGCTGAACATGTAATGTCGGCCCTTACGAACATGGGAAGCGAGCAGGCTGTAGGCGCGATAATACCGTACCTGGGATCATGGAGGCCGTCATTGCGCATAGCCGCGGCAAACGCCATAGGAGTTTTAGGCGGCCCGGGAGACATCGCGGCGCTTAACAATAGATTAAAAAAGGAGAAAAACACTGGTGTCACTGTCGCGATCAGAAATGCTGTGCAAAGGATCCTTTCGGCGTCTTCTGAGACCGACAGCGGCAGCGGCCCCGCCCGCACATCGAGCGTCGCAACCGGATACGAAGAGGACCCGATAAATATCATAGCCGGGGCCCTTACGGAGAAACATGTAAATAAGGAGAGGCCTCTACGTATAGTACATTGGCTAAACAGTGAATTCCGTAAAGCCGGGATACCGCTTAGGACCTACATAACGAGAGGGGCATTCTATCTTTTTAGTTCTGTAACCAAAGCATATGTAGGCCGTTTAATTTTAACCGACGACTTCGCTGAAACAGAATCCACCTTAAGAGCAACCGCGCAAAAGGCCGGCTGGACCGGCGGAAGAGGCGAGACCGGTGGCGGCACACCAACCGGACGCACGGCGACGATATCGAGTTTCCTGGCTGAACGTGGACCGGATTCTTTCTGCGAAGCCGTGGAAAAAAAGCGCGCACAGCAGGGCGCAAATAAGGCATTCGGGTTATGCCTGGAAAGATATAAAGAAGCGGACGATGACGCAAAAGCCGAAATTGACAGAGAGGCCGAAGAGCGCTGGTCCGGGGGCAAGAATAACGAGCTTTACAATATATTACTGAAGGCGAAACAGCGCCTTGAGAACCTAAAAGTGAACGCATCTAGGCTGAGAAAACCCAGCGGTATGATACATGATTTTGAGGATCATGAATCCTTAATGATAGGCGATGATATAACCTTAGTTGTAAGGCCGAAGAATAACAAGGCGGCATTAATATGGAATGCCCCTGATGACGTCGGTATATACCGAAAGGAATATTATAACAGTTTGCATTTCAGTGGCACGGGGAAAGGTGGATGGCTGGGGCTTGCCAGGCGCGGAGGCGAAGAGGTCGTTATCGAAAGAGGCAGTGATGTTATAGTCGTAAGATTGATGAGATCCAGAACTGGTCAAGCGAATCTGCAGATAGACGCTCCTAGGCACATTAGCCTGAAACCGGGCGAAAAGATGTTCCCTCCGGAAGACGATATAAGAGATGCTATGCCAGTAACAAAAGTCGACCAGGATAAGATCTATGAGAAGGCGGGGAAAGATAAGAAAGAGACGAAGTTTGATAAGGGCGTATGGGTGGCGAAACGCGGCGCGGGCAGGAGGCTGACCTTGACGCGCGGCGGCAAATATGTCTTTAAAGGCACAGCACTTAAAGACGCGGCCATCAGGATCTCAAAATTCGGCAATATAGTCCCAATTCTCCGCACTAAACTGCGAACCACGGCATCCCTGCACCAGCATGCCCTGCGTAATGTATTGTCCCGATATATCAGCGCGCCGGGAGTAAGTGAAGCCGTTAATGCCATGGCAGAGCTTGGCCGGATACCCGTGGATTTCATGGAAGACCATGACGCCGTCCTCGACATAGCCCCCGCCAGCAAAGACATGGAGGATGCCACAAGAAGGACGATCCGCTTTGATACGGACATAGTGAAACATTTCGGATTAAAAGTCGGCAGCCGCGGCAGACTGAGCGCGAACGACCTCGCCTTTAAGTATAAAGGCAATAACGTATTCGTAGATAAGAAGAAGGTCCTGTTGGGATTATCCGTATTCTCGGCGATGGGACAGCACCATGAATTCTACCACCTCATGGGACTCAATGAAAGAGAGGCTATTCACAAGACGCTTGAATTTTACAATATCCTTTCAGATGAAGATAAAGAAGCCCTCCACGCGATACTCCGCTCACCCTATATAGACAGCGGCAACACATTCTCACTTTTCCTGAAGACGGCCAATGACTCCGAGCGCGCGGAAGTGTATCTAGAATATATATCTAGTCTTACCTTGGAGGAGCTTAAGGAGATAGAGAACGATTTTAATACCGCGGCTGAATACCTCGAACAAGGCGAAACTAAACTGGCCAGGGATATTGTCGGGGAAATATCCAGTAAATACCTGGACCGCATTGCCAGGAACACATCCGAGGGGCATGAAAATTTATTTTCAATGGACCTGCACCTTATGACATTTCTCATAGCCGAAAATAAAACAAAAGACGCGGCAAAAGAAGCAAGACATCTTGCCGGTTACGCGGAGAAGGCCTGGAAATGGCGCGACAAGTTCGTCTCATGGCTCATAGGCCAGAATAATATAGACCTGCCTTATGACAGGGAGGCGCTTCTTGAGGTCCTCCTGAATGAAGACCTTGACCCGGATGATAAGAGACAGAAAGCATTCGATATCATAAAGGGTTACGACCGCGGTGTGGAGGCGGGGAATATAGACCGCGTGTCAGACCAGATGATAGAAGAGGGAAGGACCATACTCTTCGCCCGTATGGCTCGCGCATCACATAACCAGGGCGCCCTTGTAGCGAGCGCTCTGAGGCTTACGATACAGGATGAGTTTAGGGAGAAGGCAAGAAAGCTCAAAAAGGTATGCGATACCGCAGGCGACGAGAAGCTGAATAACGCCATAGACAACCTCCTTTCTGTAATATCGGAGAATAGAAGTGAGCCACCGTCAGATGCCATGGTCCTCGGAGCCATCGAGATGCTCCAGAACGAGATAAGGGAGTATGATGTGAGGACTATGGGATCCCACCAGGCTGAGAGATTAAAGGCAGGCGCTACCATAGTTAACCAGCGAGGGGCATCCGGCACAAGCAGG
>CAZKWI010000080.1:0-8772 GCA_964556455.1 uncultured Planctomycetia bacterium
CTTTTGATAAACTGCAAAGTGTTACTGAATTATTGAGCTAGTACAACAGGTCTGAAGCTAATTTTGAAAACGTCCCTGCTATACCCGTCGGAAAATGAGGGTGGCGTTGTGCCCGCCGAAACCGAGGGCGTTCGATATGGCTACGTCTATCTTCTGTTGGCGCGGCTCGTTCGGGACGTAATCGAGGTCGCATTCCGGGTCGGGGAATTCGTAATTGATCGTTGGGGGGATCGCGCCGTTTTGGATGGCAAGCGCGCACACCGCGGCCTCTGCACCTCCCGCTGCACCGAGGAGATGACCCATCATCGATTTTGTGGAACTTACCGGCATTTTCTTCGCATGGTCTTTGAAGAGGGTCTTTATGGCAAGGGTCTCTATCTTGTCATTTAGCTTGGTCGAGGTACCATGGGCGTTTATATAGTCGATATCCTCGGGTTTCAGCCCTGCGTCCCTGATAGACGCCTCCATGCATCTTTTGGCGCCGTCGCCCGTAGGATCGGGCGCGGTCATGTGGTAACCGTCCCCGCTCATGCCGTAACCCACTACTTCGCAGTATATATTCGCACCTCTCTTCTTTGCACGCTCATACTCTTCGAGCACCACCACCCCCGCACCTTCGCCCATTACGAAGCCGTCCCTCTCTTTATCGAAGGGGCGACTTGCCTTTTCAGGGGCATCGTTCCTCAGCGATAGGGCCTTCAGTGCGCAGAACCCGCCGAAGCCCATATGCGTAATAGCGCCTTCCGCTCCGCCCGCGACCATGACATCGGCGGCGTTCCTCTGTATTATCTTAAACGCATCCCCGATAGCATTATTCCCGGTAGCGCAAGCGGTGATACACGCGGAATTTGGGCCTTTGAGCCTTAAGGCTATAGAGATATGCCCCGTAGCCATATTCGCTATAAGCATCGGGATAAGGAACGGGGTTATCCTGGAAGGGCCTTTGACCATCCCTCTGGCCATGTAATCCCTGTGCTCCTTTTCGATAGTGTGGAGCCCGCCAATACCTGAGCCTACATATACCCCTATCCTGTTGGTATCTTCCTTGTCCAGGAGGAGGCCGCTGTCTTTAACGGCTATTTTCGCTGCGGCAAGGCCGAACTGGACAAACCTGTCCAGCCGCCTCGCATCTTTAGGGGGCATAAATTCGGAAGGGTTAAAGCCTTTTACCTCTGCTGCGATCCGGCAGGAAAAATTAGACACGTCAAATGACGTAAGATGCCCTACTCCGCACTTACCCGCAAGGATGGATCTCCAAAACTCATCGACCGTATTACCGATGGGCGTGATAACGCCTAGGCCAGTAACTACTACTCTTCTAGATTTCATTTAATAGGATTGCGAAAAAGAGCCTGGTCTATCAGCCCTATTTGGCTTTATCCTCAATGTACTTTACGGCCTCGCCGACAGTCACCATCTTCTCGGCATCTTCGTCCGGTATCTCTATGCCAAACTCTTCTTCAAGGGCCATTACCAGCTCAACGGTGTCCAGTGAGTCCGCGCCGAGGTCATCGATGAACTTCGCTCCCTCGGTCACTTCATCCTTCTTGACGCCTAATTGCTCGGCAATAATAGATTTTACCTTATCTCCTACTGCCATTATCGTACCTCCTTTGTTTTAGATCCTTCGAAAGCCCAAATGGCATATCAGGCTCCTCAGGATGAATTCGGACATATGATTTATGAAAATCTTTGATTTTCACAAATCATGTCCTCATTCACATTACCATTCCACCGTCTACCTTTATAACATGGCCGGTTATATAACTCGAAGCCTCACCTACCAGAAATAGAGCGGTATTCGCTATATCAGCCGGCTCGCCGAATCTGTTCAGGGGGATGACCTTAAGCATATCCTGCCTGTAATTATCCGGCAGCTTCTTCGTCATGTCGGTATCTATGAACCCCGGCGCGATCGCATTGACGTTCACGTTGCGCCTCGCCAGCTCTTTGGCAACGCTCTTGGTAAAGGCTATTATTCCGCCTTTCGAGGCGGCGTAGTTAGCCTGCCCGGCGTTGCCTATGATACCGATGATAGAAGCTATGTTAACGATCCTGCCCCAACGCTGTTTCATCATTGGCTTCACTACAGCCTTGGTGCAGTTAAAAACGCCTTTCAGATTAATATTTATGACGGCGTCCCAATCCACTTCGCTCATTCTTACAAGCAAACCGTCGCGCGTAATCCCGGCGTTGTTGATTAGTATATCAATTTTCTTCAGGTTGTCAAGCACTTTTAAAACCATATCTTCAACCTGGTCCATCTTTGTGACATCCGTCTCAAAAACAAGGCACTTCCTGCCCAGAGATTCTATTTCACTCTTTACACTGTTCAGGAGCTCCTGGTTTACATCGCACAGCGCTATGTCCGCGCCTTCTCTGGCCAGGGCGAGAGCTATCTCGCGTCCTATACCCCTGCCCCCACCTGTTACAAGGGCTGTCTTATTAGCTAACATAATATTGCCTCCCTCAAATTTGAGATATCTTCCGCGGTGTCCGCGTTGTGCACCGTAAGATCCGGATCTATCCTGCGCAGGAGTCCTTTCAAGACCTTGCCCGGCCCTATCTCCAGGAATGTACGCACGCCGTCTTTAGCAACAAGCCTTATGGAATCCTCCCAGTATGTCCTGCCGGTAAGCTGGGCCAGGAGGTTCTTCCTTATATCTTGATCTTCCGTGTGGTAACCAGCGTCTACGTTGCTCACTATCCTGAAAGTGGGTTTCTTTATTTCGGTCTTATCCAGCATCGTTTTAAGTCTGTCCGACGCGGGTTTCATCATGGAAGAGTGGAACGCCCCGCTCACATCGAGGATTATCGTTCTCTTCGCGCCCCGCTCTTTTGCAAGGCCCGTGGCCTTTTCTATAGAATCACTTGTTCCGGAGATCACTATCTGGCCGGGGCAATTCAGGTTGGCTATTTCGCACTGCGCTTCGCTGCAGATCCCTTCAGCCTTTTCTCTGTCTATCCCTAATATCGATGCCATCTTTCCGGGGTTTTCCCTTGACGCGTCATCCATATATTCACCGCGCGCCGCTACCAGCCTTAGCGCATCTTCAAAATCTATGCTGCCGGCGCTCGCCAGCGCCGTATATTCACCCAGACTCAGGCCCAACGCCGCCGTAACCTCAAGGTTGGATATCTCCGATTCAAGCGCGCGCAACGCCGCCACGCTTGCGGTAAAGATGGCCGGCTGACTGTAACGGGTGGTGGATAATTTTTCTTTCGGCCCTTCGAAACACAGCTCTTTCAGGCTGTATCCAAGTATCTTATCGGCTCCGTCGAAGATCTCTTTTGCATGCGGGAATTTATCGTACAGGTCTTTACCCATGCCCACATACTGTGAGCCCTGCCCCGGGAATATATATGCTACTTTACCACTCAATTACTATCGCCCCCCACACCAGTCCTGCGCCGAAGGCATCCAGGACTATTATGTCGCCCTTCTTTATCCTGCCCTCTTTTACCGCGTCGACGAGCGCTACCGCTGTTGAGGCGCTGGACATATTACCGTACCTGCGTATATTAAGATATACTTTTTTGGAATTCAGTTTCATCCTGTCCGCGACGGCATTCAGTATACGTATGTTGGCCTGGTGAGGGATCACCCAGTCTATATCGTCGCAGCGGAAATTAACCTTGGCCGCCGCGCGGTCGCCCGCGTCCGCCATTATCTTAACGGCGTGCTTAAACAATTCGCCGCCTGACATCTTGATATAATGGAGCCTGTCATCGACCGTCTTTCTTGAGGCGGGTAATTTTGATCCGCCGGCGGGTACTTTGAGGAGGTCCGCCCTTGTGCCGTCTGCACCAAGGTAAGTAGAGAGTATGCCCCCCTTCTTGACCGGGCCGAGAACTACCGCCCCGGCACCGTCCCCGAAAAGAACACACGTGCCCCTGTCTTTCCAGTCCGTAAATGCGGACATCTTCTCTGCGCCCACCACAAGCACATTCTTATATAACCCGCTCTTTATGTAAGCCTCGGCTGTTACTATTGCGTAAATAAACCCGGCGCATGCGGCGACCAGGTCAAAAGCAGCGGCATTCTTCGCGCCAAGCTTGGCCTGCAGGATACAGGCGGTTGAAGGAAGCGGCATGTCAGGCGTAATAGTAGAAACTATTATAAGATCTACATCAGACGCCTCTAAATTGGCATCCTCAAGCGCCTCTTCGCACGCTTCTTTGGCCATATCGCTCGTAGCTATATCGCTCTCGGCTATCCTGCGCTCTTTTATCCCGGTCCTCTTGGTGATCCATTCGTCTGATGTATCGACCATCTTTTCCAGGTCGTTGTTGGTAAGAACTTTTTTCGGCAGGTGGGAACCGACACCTATGATACCTACCCGCACTTCATCTTTTTTAGCCTTTGCCATTATGCCTCTTTTTTTTAGTAAGCCTTAAAACCTTCCAGGATACGTCTATTGACTTCCTCGTTTGTGAATTTCGCGGCGACCTTTACGGCATTCCTAATGGCCCTTGAGGATGATGAACCGTGGCTTATTATGCATGTACCGTTAACACCCAAGAGAGGCGCGCCCCCGTACTCCGCGTAGTCCAGTTCCTTTTTCAGCGCGTCAAAAGTAGACCGGCATAGGAACGATCCCCATATGGTAAAGAGATTTTTCGACAGTTCTCTCTTGAGAAGCGCACCTACCGCGCCCGCGAGTGACTCCGCTACCTTAAGGACCACGTTGCCGACAAAACCGTCGCACAGTATAACATCGCACACACCGTTGAATATATCCCTTCCCTCGATGTTGCCGATGAATTTTATCTTCGAGTCGTCTAGAAGCTTATGGGATAATTTTATGAAGTCCGTGCCTTTTGTCTCTTCCTCTCCGATACTCAAGAGACCCACTCTCGGCTCTTTTTTGCCGAGAATGTATTTACAATACGCGTCGGCCATAAGACCGTACTGAAAGAGATGGTTCGGCTTGGGGTCTATATTGGCGCCCGCGTCTATCATGAGGGCATTGCCCCCGTCGGATGTGGGAAATACTATGGATATGCCGGGACGCTCTATCCCCTGCAGGAGGCCCAGCTTGAAAGAGGCCGCGCAGACCGCCGCGCCTGTATTACCGGCCGAAACTACGCCGTCCGCCTTGCCTGCTTTTGCCAGATTCACGGCCACGCTTATAGAAGAGTCCTTCTTCGCCCTCAGGGGGGCTACTGGTGAATCCCCCATTTCAACCACTTGCGTAGCATTCTCCACCGTTATCTTACCGGTGTCAAAAGTATATTTGGATAATTCCTTCTTTAAAACATCTTCCTTGCCTACCAGCACTATATCGTAACCGAGCTCACTGACAGCCTCAACCGCGCCTTTTACGATAACTCCGGGCGCCTTGTCGCCGCCCATGCCATCCAGCGCTATTCTCATAATTACCCCTATCTCTCTTTTTTCTTTTTATCTTTTTCTTTTTTCTGTATGATCTGTTTACCCTTATAATAACCGCAATGCGGGCATACCATGTGCGGTAATTTCGAGTTTTTGCAGTTCGGACAGACAGACATGTTTATCTTCTTGAGCTTGTAATGCGTCCTTCTCAGCGCCTGCCTCTGGCTGGAATGTCGCCTCTTTGGATTTGCCATTTTTCGTTCACCTCGGTTTCTCTCGTCTTAGGGACGTTTTCAAAATTACCTTCAGAGGTATCCCCACAGTGTTATATAAAGGGACACTTCTGAAGCTAATTTTGAAAACGTCCCTTACTGTGCCATAATGCTTGTGACCGTTACGGCGTCTATGATATCCTCTACGCTGCAAGCGCGTGACAGGTCGCTGGCCGGTTTTTCCAAACCAAGAAGCAACGGCCCTATAGCCCTCGCCTTAACAAGCCTCTGTATCAATTTATACGCTATGTTCCCTGAATCCAGGTTCGGGAATATAAGCACATTCGCCCTTCCCGACACATTGCTGCCTGTGATCGAATCTTTTATATCGGCGGCCCTGTAATCAAGTGCGGCGTCCACCTGCAATTCCCCGTCTATGCTCATATCGGGATGGCGGCTCTTTACGAGCTTCACTGCATCTCTTATCAACTCAAGATCCGGCGTGGAAGCAGAGCCTTTCGTGGAATAGCTCAGCATGGCCACTTTCGGCTCTACACCGAGTATCTTTCGGGCAAAACCCGCAGCGGAAATAGCTATGCCTGCAAGCTGTTCTTTGGTCGGAAAAGGCACTATGCCGCAATCGGAAAATACGAAAGACCCGTTATGCCCGTATGTGGAACCGGGCACCTGTATCACAAAAGCGCCCGACATGACCTTGACAGCTTTATCGACCTTTATGCACTTCAATGCCGCTCTCGCGACATCGGCAGTCTTGTTGCACGCCCCGGCAACGAAACCGTCGGCTTTGCCTTTTGCCACCATCGTCGCCGCTTCACGGAGATCCCCTTTGGTGATAATTATCTTCGCTATTTTGGACCTCGACATAAGATCGGCGGCCTTCTGGATCCTCTTGTCGCTGCCTTCGGGAAGGACTATGCGCTTAATACTCTTCTTAGCCCGCTCCTTCAGTCCGTCAATAAAGGTCATTTCTCTATCTTTTTCTTCAGGGCATTCTTTACAAAATCGGGGACAAACACTCCGACATCCGCTCCCAACGATGCAGCCTCTTTTATAAGCCTGCTTGAGATATATGAATAAGATTCGTTCGGCATCAGGAATATGGTCTCTATCTTTGAATCGAGCTTCCTGTTCGTAAGGGCCATCTGAAATTCATATTCAAAGTCCGAGATCATCCTTAAGCCCCTAATTATAACATTAATATCTTTTTTAGCAACATAATTAACAGCTAAACCGCTGAACGCCTCCACCTTGACATTGCCCAGGTGTTTCACAGACTTTTTCAGCATCTCTACCCGCTCATCCGAGCTGAATAGAGGCTTCTTTTCGGCTCCGACCTGCGCAACACCTATAAGGAGCTCGTCGAAGATCCTGGAGGCCCTTTCGATAACATCGATATGGCCGAATGTAATAGGGTCAAACGACCCCAGGTACGCTGCTTTTTTCATATATTGATACTACCGTATCCCCGTAACGCCTTTCCTGGCTTCTTCTGAAAGCCCCTGCCTCTTCCGGCACAGCATCTTTCTTAAAATGCTCGCATATGACCAGAGAAGAGTGATTTAATATATCATAATTGCTCAGACTTATCAAGCACTTTTTTACCCAGTCGCTATAGTATGGAGGATCCAGAAAGACAAGGTCGAATCTTATTTTTGAATCGCTTAACTTTTTTATGGCCTTTAGCGCATCTTGCTGGTGGATATCAATACGCCTGCCTGTATCTATGGAGAGGCTTTTTATATTCTTCCTGATAGTGCTTACGCATTTTTTGTTTTTGTCGACAGCAAAAAGAGATGCGGCCCCTCTGGAGACAGCCTCTATGCCAAGGGCGCCGCTTCCGGCAAAAAGATCCAGAACAGATGCCCCGGGGACCCTCTCTCTTACGATATTGAATATAGCTTCGCGTACCCTGTCGGGAGTGGGCCGTATGTCCACACCCCTGGGCATATCTATGTGCCTCCCCTGTAATTCCCCTCCGATTATCTTCATATTCTCATCCTACCCTTGCCATACTAAGCCCGCTTTTAAAACGTTTGTCCAGGTTCTCTTTTATGAACCTGTTCTCATAATCTACAAGGCCGGGGTCCTTCTCTATCAACTCGAACGCCTCTCTGCGGGCCATATCCATGATCTCCATATCGCGCACTATATTGCCGAACCTCACTTCCGGGAGACCGTGCTGCCTCGTCCCGAATATATCTCCCGGCCCCCTCAGTTTCAGGTCCTCTTCGGCTATTTGAAAGCCATCAGTCGATTCGGTTATAGCCGTAAGTCTGGCAGCGGCGTCTTCATTGACAGCGTCAGAAACAAGTACGCAATAAGACTCGTGGCTCGCCCTTCCTATCCTGCCGCGCAACTGATGGAGCTGGGAGAGGCCGAACCTCTCGGCGTTCTCAATGACCATTACAGACGCGTTCGGAACGTCTATGCCAACTTCCACCACCACCGTTGAGATCAGTATATCTGTTTCGCCTCTCTTAAAGGCGTTCATGGCCTCTTCCTTTTCAGACTGGTCCATCTTTCCGTGTATAAGCCCGACCCTCAGATCTTTAAATATTCTTTCACTAAGCTCTTCGTGCATCGCTTTGGCGGATCTCACCGACAGCTTTCCCGTTTCCTCCAGCCGGGGATATACCACATATGCCTGCCTGCCTTTCTGCACCTCTTCTCTCAGGAAATTATATATCTTTTCGCGCTGGGAATCTGAAACCCAGTATGTGGTGATCTCTCCCCTGTCCGGGGGAAGCTCTCTTATTACGGATATATCGAGGTCACCGTAGACAGTGAGCGCCAGGGTGCGCGGTATGGGAGTAGCTGTCATGAGAAGCGTATCCGGCGCCACGTTACCGGTCTGCAGTTTTGCCCTCTGGGAGACGCCGAATTTATGCTGCTCGTCTATGACCACAAGCCCCAGCTTTTTGAATCTAACACCTTCCTGAATGAGTGCATGCGTACCTATCACAATATCCGCGCGGCCGCCTGCAATGTCTTCGGTGGTCTGGCTTCTGGCCTTCGGCTTAAGCCCCTGCATAAGGAGCACTATATTCACGTCGTACTGAGCAAGGAGCTTACTCAAGGCTACATAATGCTGTTCTGCCAGTACCGTGGTAGGAACTAAAACCGCCACTTGTTTTCCGTTATTGACGGCAAAAAAGGACGCCCTTAAAGCCACCTCTGTTTTTCCATACCCCACATCACCGCAAA
>CAZKWI010000081.1:0-8669 GCA_964556455.1 uncultured Planctomycetia bacterium
GGGCCGCATGTTTCAACCTTGAGGGCGGAGGTGCTGAAAGATTGCCGGGCGATAGACTTTGGAGTCGTCTTAGAAGGCGAGATGACGTTGGCCGAACTCTGCCAGGGCGCGGACCCCGGAGAGATCAAGGGGTTGATACATCGTGACGGTGAAAAGGTGATCTACAATGGCGACAGGGAATTTATCATTGACCTGGATTCCATACCTTTTCCCAGATATGAAAAATTCGAGATGGAGAAATACTTCCTTAAGGAGATATTGATCATTTCCTCAAGAGGCTGCCCTTACGGCTGTACGTACTGCCCGGTAAAAATGGCTATAGGAAAAAAGCTCAGGATCAGGAACTCTAAAAACATTGCCGAGGAAATGGCTTATTGGTATAATAAGGGCTATAAAACATTCAATTTCGGGGATGACAACTTCACCTTTTTCAAAAAAAGAGTAAATGAGATCTGCGGCGAGATAATCCGCCGCGGCATGACCGATCTGGACCTGCGCTGCGGAAACGGCATCAGGGCCGATAAGGCCGACCGCGGTATGCTGGAAAAGATGAAGGAGGCAGGTTTCAGCTATATAGCGTTCGGGGTGGAGGCCGGCAACAATAAGGTACTGGAAAGCCTTAATAAGAATGAAAAGATAGAGAGGATAGGAGAGGCGATAAAGGACGCCTGCGAGCTTGGCTACGATGTAACGCTGTTTTTTCTGGCGGGTTCTCCCGGCGAGACCCGGGAGGACATTGAGGATTCGGTCCGCCTGGCCCGGAGGTACCCGGTGATCGACGCCAGATTTTATAATATAATACCATATCCGTCTACGGAACTCTTTGAGTATTTGAGGAAAAATAACCTTTTTTTGCGCGATCCAAAGGAATATCTGAACGATGCCTCGGCTTTCGGCAGGGAGCCTGTATTTGAGACACCGGAGCTGCCCAGGGCAGAACGTTTAAAGGTATTGCGGTATTTGCGAAGGGTAAGGAGCGGGATCTTAAGAAAGGGATTAAAGAGAAGGCTGAGCCGGTATGGGGTCGCGGGTAAATTCGGCGCGTTCCTCTTAAGCACAGATTTTGGACAGAGTATGATAAGATACAATAAATCCATCCGCAGGATGGCAGAGAAAGCCAGACAAGCTTTTAGAGGGTAGGGGGCACAGTGAAGGTCTTGATGGTCAATAAGGCGTATCCGCCCTGGATGGGAGGGATCGAGAGCCATTTGCATGAGCTATGCCAGGCCTTAAAGGATAAGGTAGACCTTGAGGTGCTCGTCTCCAATGTAAGGTTTAAAACTGAGATCGAGCACCTTCAGGGATATCGCATAATCCGGGTAGCCAGTTTAGGCTATGCGGCCTCTACGCATTTAGGCATCTTTTTTTCTTACTGGATGCGGAAACTTAAAGCAGATATAATACATTTCCATTTTCCGTATCCCGTGGCTGAGATCGCGTATCTTTTAAGCGGTATAAGGCGCAGAGTCGTGGTCACCTATCACGCGGACATAGTGCATCATCCTGTCATATGGGGCATGCTCTCTCCGTTTGAGATGCGCTTTCTTAAGCGCGCCGATAGGATCATAGCGACCTCCGGGAATATGATCAAGTGCTCTGATATATTAAGCAGATTTGCGGATAAGTGCGCAACGGTGCCCTTTGGTATCGATGTAAGCCGATTTTGCATGACGGATAAGATCAAGGATAAAGTTGCCGGTATGCGCAGGCGCTATCCGGCCCCTATCCTTCTTTTCGTAGGCCGGCTGGTTCCCTATAAAGGCCTGGATGTCCTGATCCCGGCTATGAATTACGTGAATGCCAATCTGCTTGTTGTCGGAGAAGGGCCGTCTAAAAAGGCCCTTATGCGTTTAACGGAGAAAAACGGCCTTACGGGTAAAATTCATTTCCTGGGTATATTGCCGGAAGAGGAGCTCGTCTCGTCTTATCACGCCTGCGAACTTCTTGTCTTACCTTCGGTAGACACGGCAGAGGCCTTTGGAATAGTTCAATTAGAAGCCCACGCCTGCGGAAAACCCGTTGTCAGCACTGATCTGTCTACCGGGGTTACATACGCCAACCTCGACGGAGTCACCGGCGTAGTTGTGCCTTCCCGGTCTCCCCGTGGATTGGCCGATGGCATAAACAGGCTTTTGAGGGACGATCGGCTCCGTCAAAGGCTGGGCAGGCAGGCCAGGGAACGCGTGAATTCAGAATTTACCGGAGAGATCATGGCCGGGAGAACCTTGGATGTTTATAACCAGGTTATAAGGGGGAGTGTATAAATGGGCGAGCGATTTAAGTATGAGAAATGGCTGGTGTTTTTCGCGCTTTTAGGGGACGCGATCCTGGTCAACGCCACGATCATAGCCGCTTTTTTGATCAGGTTTCAGGGAAAACCGCCTGCATTTAATTTTAGCGCTTATCTTAACATAATTCCGACCGTGACGTTCGAGATGTGCCTTTTTTATTATATCTTCGAATTGTATAATACAAGGCGAAAACACAGAAAAGCGGTAGTTATAATAAATGCTTTTAAAGGGGTCAGCATGGGATTTATCGTGCTGGCGGGATTAACCTTTTTTTACCGCCAGTTCTCTTTTCCGAGGCTGGTATTGGCCATATTCTATTTCCTGAACCTGGTTCTTGTAACCCTATGGCATGTTATATTGAGCGAAGCGAACAATTACCTGTACTATCTCTCCGTTAAGAGCCGGATCAAGACCAGGATCCTGCTGATAGGGGCTGACCGCGCAGGCCAGAAGGTAGCGCGGAAGTTATATAAACATGCCCAGCATAAACTCAATATCGTCGGTTTCCTTGACGATAAGACGGATAGAGAATTAAAAATACAGGGCCTTCATGTATTAGGAAGGTTTAAGGACCTGAAAAACGTAATCACGGAAAAAGATATCGATGAAGTCATTTTCAGTACGCCGTCCCTTTCTTCGAACAAGATGATGGAATTATTACAGAGCTGTATAGAGTTAGATACGGATTTTAAGGTCGTCCCGGAATTGCTGGACGTGGCGTTCGGCATGAAAAGTTTTAACTACGAATACGGGTTGCCCCTGATAGATCTGAAAGTCGAGCCGGTTGGAGGGTGGCAGTCCAATCTGAAGAGGATAATCGAGATCATCTGCGCATTTTCAGGTTTAATGATTATGTTGACAATAGCGCCTATAATAATTATAATAGAATTTATTACCGATCCCGGTCCGCTCTTTTACAGACAGGAGAGACTGGGCAAGGGCGGCAGGCCGTTCGCGCTCATAAAATTCAGGACCATGTACCAGGGTGCGGAAGACGGAACAGGCCCAGTATGGGCAAAAAATAAAGATACCCGAATTACCCGGATCGGAAGGTTTTTGCGCAGGACAAAGTTAGATGAACTGCCTCAAGTGATAAATATTTTGAAGGGCGAGATGTCGATAGTCGGCCCAAGGCCTGAGAGGCCGGCTTTCGCGAAGCCCTTTCTCGCGACAGTGCCGTTTTATAAAAATAGACTCCTGGTTTTGCCGGGTTTGACCGGCTGGGCCCAGATCAACCAGGACGCGGATGAGACCGTAAGGGACGTCAAGAGCAAGTTGCAATACGACCTTCATTACATCGAAAACATGTCGGTCCTTTTTGATATAGAGATAATCCTTAAAACCGCAATTAAGCTTATGCGGCAATATAGGCATACGAGGCGATTAAATAAAAAAGAAAGAAAAAAACGGGAAAGTTAGAAAGAAAGGAGTTCTCCATGTTTCCTTTGAATTCAACGCTATTAATGGTTATTAAGGTATTTGTATTTGTTTCTTCTGTAGCATTCTGGATACATCTAAAGGTCAGCCATAGCAAGAAGTAGTATTTAGACCATGGGTTTAAATCGGGATAAAACTTTAGGCAGTTGTGTTTTGCTGTCGCGGGGTTATATTCAGCACGTCTATATGCCGTCGCTGCATCATAAAAGGATCACGCCAGGACCTGCAGCTAGATAAATTTTTTAAAGGTCCCGCTGCCCGCACAGAGATGACCGCGATCACCCAAGCCGCAGGCGATCGGGAAAAGTAAAATTGAACGATCGCGATATTCATACTGCAGTATAAGTCTACCCTGTGTTTATGAGGGCGGCCGTCCCGGACGCCTGTAAAGAATTTAATCTATAAGTCAAAAGACCCTAAAAACGGGGCATGCGTTTCTGTAATTAAAACAAGGGCCGACAATAGACTGAACCGTAGGGTTAAATATAAATGGGGCCAGGCCCCGCTGGAATTTAATCATGTCATATATAGTGTTCGCGAGGAAATACCGGCCGAAGAATTTCGACGAGATAATAGGGCAGGGCCACATCACGACCACCCTGAAGAATGCGATCGCGAGCGATAGGGTGGCACACGCATACCTTTTTAGCGGGCCGCGCGGGGTGGGGAAGACCACCACTGCAAGAATATTGGCCAAAGCACTGAACTGCGAGAAGGGTCCCACGTTCAACCCATGCGATAAATGCGCCTCCTGCCGTGATATATCTTCCGGGATCAGCATGGATGTTATAGAGATAGACGGCGCTTCCAACAGGGGCATAGATGAAGTGAGGGAGCTTCGCGAGAACGTCAAATTCTCTCCCTCGCACGGCCGATACAAGATGTACATAATAGACGAAGTCCATATGTTGACACAAGAGGCCTTCAACGCACTCCTCAAGACCCTCGAAGAGCCGCCGGCGCATGTCAAATTTGTCTTTGCCACGACCGAGCTGCGCAAGGTTATCTCGACCGTCGCTTCGAGATGCCAGAGGTTCGATTTCAGGAGGGTGGCACTCAATGATATCGTTTCGAAATTGAAATATATAGCGAAAAAGGAGTCGGTCGAGATCGATGAAGAGGCCATGTCTCTTATCGCCAGGCAGGCTGACGGGAGCCTCCGGGATGCAGAGAGCATACTGGACCAGCTGAACACTTTCTGCAGCGGTAAAGTGAAAAAAGACGACATAATAGGCGCACTTGGTACCGTAGATGAGAAGCTGATGGAGAGTTTCATCCAGATACTTCTGAAGAAGGATACGCAAAGCGCCTTGAGATTTATAGACAGGCTTGTCGCAGAAGGAAAGGACCTTACAGTTTTTGTCTCGAACCTCAGGGACTATTACAGGCACCTGATCGTAGCCAAGGCCTGCACCAGACCAGAAACGCTTATTGATCTTGCTCCTGAGAGCGTAAAGATTATCTCGGCCCAGGCCGAGGGCTTTACAGAAGAGGAGCTCTTGTATTTATCAGCGATAGCGGCCGGTGCGCATGAATCCATGAAGAGAAACTCCTCCAGCCGTACGGTATTCGAGATGGCCGCGATAAAGAGCGCGAAGCGCGCTTCCATTGTGCCTTTGAGTGACCTTCTAGACAAGGTCCGCGACATAGAAGAGAGAATGAAAAAAAGGCCCCCGGAAATAAGGAGCGCAGCAGGGCCTGCGCCACAGCCGAAAGACGAACAAGTGATCCTGCCTGTGAAGGACCGCGCGGAAGTGAAAAAAAAGGACGGTCCATCGGGCAGCATAGGGCTTTCGAGGATACAGGATATATGGCCTACGCTGCTGAAGATAATAAGGACGAAAAAGATATCCATCGCGTCCTATCTTCTGGAGGGAAACCTCATCGCGGTCGAAGGGGATGACGTTATCATAGCCTTTCCGGAGAATTTCAGGCTTCACAAGGAGACCCTCGAGGAGAGGCCTAATAAGCGTATTATAGAGGAGACACTCAGAGATATACTTGAGATCCCGGTAAGCGTAAAATTCGTGACCAAAAACTCTGCACGCGGGGATCAGCCGGCACTGGGCCGGAAGGGCACCGGGCCGGATAAGGGCATGTCCACATCCGAAGCCTTAAAAGACCCGCTTATTGAATCAGCATTGGAAGTATTTGACGGCAGGATAGTCAGAAAGGGCGGTTTCTGATATGTCTATCCCCGGGTCCCTTTCCAGGCTGATAGAGAACCTTTCGAAGATGCCCGGCATAGGCTCCAAGACGGCTCAGAGGCTGGCGTTCCATATAATGCGTTCCCCGAAAAGCTACGCACATTCTCTTGTGCAGTCGATAACGGATGTGAAGAATACCATAACTTTCTGCCAGGACTGCAATAACTTAAGCGAAGACAGATTATGCGCCATATGCAGCGATGAGAGGCGCGATAAAGGCGTTATATGCATAGTGGAAGATCCCAATGATATAATCGCCATCGAAAAGACAGGGCAGTTTAATGGCAGGTACTTCTGCCTTATGGGTGCTCTCTCGCCGCTGGATAATATAGGGCCGGCGGACCTAAAGATAGACCGGCTGATCGATATCATGAAGGCGAAAAAGGTAAAAGAGGCGATAATAGCCACGGATTCCGACCAGGAAGGCGAGACAACGGCTCTGTATTTATCAAGGGCCTTGGCGCCTTTAAAGGTTAAATTGACGCGCATAGCTTTCGGGCTGCCGGTAGGAAGCAACATAGAATACGCGGACCAGGCGACGCTCATAAAGTCATTCGAAGGCAGAAGAACGCTTTAGTAAAAGTTCTTGCATAAATTTTATATTTATGATAAAGTTAATGAGACTAAAACTTACGGAGTGAAAACGACGTAAGTTTTTAGTCGAATTAATTCCCGCGCAAGCGGGAATCTACATCCTGGATCCCCGCTTGCGCGGGGATGACACTAGTTAATAAAAAGGAGGTGCCGCGTGAATATCATGGATGCGATCAAGAAAGGTTTCGAGATAGCCGGTAAGAACCTCAATATCGTTCTTATCATATTTGTTTTCCTTGCCATAGGCAACCTGGTGGTCATCCCATTCACTCCCGAAGCTGCGGGAGGAGCGGACATTACCATGCCGCCGGTGCTTATCGCGATAAGCGCCATCCTCTTTCTTGTAGGCATATTTGTACAGGGCGGGATACTGGGCTCTGTAACCGATGTCGTAAAGGCGGGCAAGCCTGACCTCGGTAAGTTCAAAGGATACGGCATGAAATTCTATCCGAGGCTTCTGGGCCTGCTTCTGGTCATAATGGTGATACTGGGGCTGGTGGGTTTTCTGGCGACATTTATCGTTGCGGCTTCGACAGCTACGAACAATGCCGCGCTGGTGATCCTTGCCGTTATTGTCGCTCTGGTACTGGTGCTGGCGGGGCTCGCCGCACTCCTGTTCTTATTCCTCTCTCCTTATATAGCGGTAATAGACGATGCCGGGGTCCCTCAGGCGATAAAGACCTCTGTGAACTTTGTTAAAAAAGCACCCCTTAAGATCATAGGGCTGGGGCTCCTGCTTATACTTATACGCGCGGGTATCGGCCTTGTAATAATGATGATAGCCGGCATGATGAATTTTGTGGTCAAGGGTAAAGTGCTTCAGGCGGTTACCGCCCTTATGAACGCGGGTGCTTACGGATATATCAGCGTGGTTATGGCTGCCTGCCTGACCGCTTATTACCTGGCGTCAAAAGGCGCCGGCACAAAGGCGTAATATACCCGTCTTAATATATAAAGGTGTATAGTTTTTATAATGAATGAATTATTAGAGATAAGGTGGCACGGAAGGGGTGGTCAGGGCGCCGTAACCGCCGCAAAGATACTGGCTGAATCCGCACTTGGCGACGGGAAGTTCATACAGGCATTCCCGGAATATGGTCCCGAAAGGGCCGGCGCACCCGTAAGAAGCTTTACGAGAATAGGCTCATCTCCCATCTATATACACTCCCAGGTAACAGACCCGAAGATAGTCCTGGTCCTGGACCCCACTCTTCTGGATGTGGTCGATGTTACCGAAGGCCTCGCAGAAGACGGAACCATTATAATAAACTCAAACGAACCGCCGCAGGAAGTAAGAAAGAAAACCGGCATAAAGGGCAGAAAGATATTTACGGTCCCGGCCACCGATATAGCCATAAAAGAGCTTAAGAGGAACATACCCAACACCCCCATGATAGCGGCCCTCCTTAAGATTACTAATATACTGAATATTGAGGCGGTTAAGAATAACTTCAAGGTAAAATACTCCAAGAAATTCAAACCGGAGATAATAGAGGCGAATTTGCGGGCCATGGACGAGGCCTTCAAATCCGTTATGACAGAATGACGGCAAAAAAGAAGAATGGATGGAAAGACATAGCTGAGGGCAACCTGATAGACAAGCCCGCAACGGCCCTTGAATACAAGACAGGCACGTGGAGGGCGTTCAGACCGATATGGATAAAGGAAAACTGCATAAACTGCAAGTTCTGCTGGATATACTGCCCTGATATGGCTGTGAAGATAGAAAATGAGAAGATGGCCGGCTTCATCATGGACTACTGCAAGGGCTGCGGTATATGCGCGTGCATGTGCCCTGCCAAGAAGAAGGCTATCGTGATGAAAAAAGAGACGGAGTGTAAATAAACAAATGCCGAATTACCAGGCACTTACAGGCAATGAAGCCGTAGCGACCGCGATGAAGCAGATATCGCCGGACGTGGTCGCCGCTTATCCTATCACCCCC
The DNA here is from genome assembly GCA_964556455.1 of uncultured Planctomycetia bacterium. Taxonomy (GTDB): domain Bacteria; phylum Omnitrophota; class Gorgyraeia; order JABMRJ01; family JABMRJ01; genus CAZKWI01. Next base: position 8,475 of record CAZKWI010000081.1, read on the forward strand.
CAGACATCGCTTATGCAGAAATTTTCGGAATTTGTAGCTGACGGTGATGTGGATACAGAGATGATACTGGTGGAGTCCGAGCACAGCGCGATGAGCGCGTGCGTCGGAGCTGCCTCCGGAGGCGCGCGCACCATGACAGCCACTTCCGCGAACGGGCTCGCACTCATGTGGGAGATAGTCTATATCGCCGCGTCC
>CAZKWI010000082.1:0-8363 GCA_964556455.1 uncultured Planctomycetia bacterium
GTAGTCTCCTCTGCGACGTACTCGCCCTCTTCTTTTACGGAGATGGGAACCAGCCCCGCCTCTATGATCTTGGCTACGGCGGCGTCCTGGTTGGCAGCCTCTATATTGCCTTCCACTATGTCTTCGGCGCCTTTTTTGGCCTTATATACGAATCTCATATCGGAAATACCCTCAATCTGTATCCGTTACTCTCATGACCTCTTCGGGCGTCGTTACCCCCTGCCGGACCTTGTTCCACCCTGTCTCGCGCAGGGTCTTCATGCCCGCTTCCCTGGCCTTCTTCCTCAGCTCAAGGCTGGATGCCCTCTTCAATACGAGCCCCTGGATATCCTTGTCTATCACAAAGAGCTCATAAATGGAGGTTCTACCCATATATCCTGTGAACCTGCAGGATTCACAGCCGCTGCCCCTGTAATACTTTTTTATGTCCAGCTCATCCCTCAGGAAAGGGTCTTTCGTCTCATGCTCTGTTTTGCACTTATCGCAGATGACCCGGACGAGCCTCTGCGCTATAAAGGCCCTTACGGCCGATACCAGGAGAAAAGGCTCTATGTTCATATCAAGAAGCCTGGATACGCTGCTGGTGGAGTCGTTTGTATGGAGCGTGGAAAATATAAGGTGGCCTGTAAGGGCGCTCCTTATGGCGAGCTCCGCAGTCTCCTGGTCGCGCACCTCGCCGACCATCATGATATCGGGGTCGTGCCTCAATATGCTCCTCAGACAGTTCGCGAAAGACATCCCTATCTTGGGCGCCACCTGGATCTGCATTATCTCGTCCATCTCGTACTCTATGGGGTCTTCTATGGTGATCATCTTATTATCAGGGGACCTTATCTCCGAAAGGCAGGCGTATAATGTCGTCGTCTTGCCGCTTCCGGTGGGGCCCACCAGGAATATAATACCTATGGGCATATATATCAGCGTCTTAAGCCGCTGGAGATCGTCCGTTTCGAACCCCAGCTCTTCCAGCTTGAAGACGAGCTTTCCCGGGAGGAGCCTTATTACGATATTCTCGCCGTGGAGCGACGGTATTACAGAGACTCTCATATCGATGTCAGTCCCGTGGAACCGCGTCTTGGACCTCCCGTCCTGAGGCAGCCTCTTCTCCACCACGTCGAGCCCGGATATTATCTTTATCCTGGATATTATCGCCGGATACAGGATGCTTATATCCTCCGGCAGTGCGAGGTCATAGAGTATCCCGTCCACTCGGCACCTGATCTTGACCTTGCCGCCGTAATTCTCAAAGTGTATATCAGTAGCGCGGGTCCTTATGGCCGCGAGGAGTATCTGGTCCACGAGTTTTATGACAGAGGCCTCTTCCGCGGACCTCGCTATATCGTCCACCTTTGCTTCGATAGGAGCGGGTTTTTTCTTAGCGGGCTCTTTCTTCTCGAGTATCTTCTGGACGGTCTCGGCGCCCACTCCGTAGTGCTTCCTTATGGCGTCCACTATCTCCTGCTCCGGAGCCAGCACTATTTCAGCGCTGTATCCAAGGAGAAGCTTTATGTCTTCCATCGGCCATATCTCGAGCGGGTTCGATATAGCCATCTTGAGTGCATTGTTGTTCAGAGAAAGCGGCATGAATTTATAATGCCACACGAACTTAACGGGTATGGACTTTATAAGGTCCTGTGATATCTCTATATCCTTGAGTGAAGGGTGATAAGGTATATCCAGCTGCTTGCTCAGGGCCTTGAGGAGCTGTTCTTCGGTGATGTACCCCAGTCTGCGCAGGACCTTGCCCAGGATCTCACCCGTCTTGCGGCTCTCCTCGATGGCGAAATTGAGCTGTCCTTCGCTTATCGCCCCCATGTCCATCAGGATCTTGCCTATCTTCTCCACCACTTATCCTTTCACTGAACGTCTGCTCATGACTTCAGGTCGCCTATCATGTAGAATTCCCCGGGGGCGATCTTGTCGGTCCTTCCTGCTATTATCTTCTCGCAGCCCGAAAGCGTTTCCTCAAGTTCCACGAACTGACCCTTTTTCCCGGTGTAATCTTCGGCCACGAAAAAGGGCTGTGTAAGAAAATTCTGAAGCTTCAGGGCGCGCTCATAGAGGAGCCTCTCCTGCATGGAGAGCTCATCTATGCCTATGACCGCGACAAGCTTCTGGAGCTCTTCCTGCTTCTGGAAGAGCCTCTTGGCCTCGTTTGCTATGTTAAAATGCCTCTCGCCTATTATAGCGGGATCGAGGTACGAGCACGATGAGAGTATCGGGTCTATGGCCGGATATAGCCCTTTCTGGACATACGATCTTGAAAGGACTATGAGCGAATCAAGGTGAGAGAATATGGTCACTACAGCCGGGTCCGTAAGGTCGTCCGCAGGCACGTAAACGGCCTCGACCGCTGTAATGGACGACGCCGCGCCCGAGCGTATCCTTTCGTGGAATTCGCTGACCTCCGAGACCAGCGTAGGCTGGTAGCCCGTTTCAGAAGGTATCCTGCCCATGAGCGCGGAGAGTTCCGCCCCGGCCTGGGTGAACCTGTATACGTTATCCAGAAAGAATATGACATCCTCGCCCTTCTCCTGCATCGATTCGGCGACCGTTATGCCGCTGAATACGACCTCGTACCTTATGCCGGGCGATTCGTTCATCTGCCCGAATATGAGCGCGACGTTGTCCAGTATGCCGGTCGCCTCCATGTCCAGGTAGAGCTCGTTGCCTTCCCTTATACGTTCTCCCGCGCCCGTGAATACGCAGGAGCCCTTTGCCTTCTTTACTATGTTGTGTATGACTTCAAGCGTCAGTATGCTCTTGCCAAGCGCCGCCCCTCCCAGTATGCCTGTCTTGGATCCTACTACGAGGGGAAAGAGGAGGTCGAGCATCTTTATGCCCGTATGCATTATCCTGTATTCCCGCTTCATGTCGAGCACCACCTCGTTGACGCTCCTGTGCGCGGCCTTCCTTATGGGGACCTCTTTCGAGGTGTCTATGGGGCCCTTATTATCGAGAGGCCTGCCGAAAGCGTTCATCAGCCTGCCGTAGCACACCTTGGAATCCGGCATCGTTATGACATTTCCTTTCGAGACCGCCTCGGCATTCCGTCTGAGGCCTATATTCAAAGTAAGGGAGACGCACCTGACGACCATATTCTCAAGCTGTTCCAACACCTCCATCAGGACCTCTCCGCCGTCAACGGTGTATGACGTTATGACCTCGTATAACGAAGGCGGCTCCGCGGACCCGGCAAACGAAACATCGATGATCGGCCCCCTTACCGCTATCACCTTCCCTTTTTTAATATCATTTCCCATAGCGCCTTCCTACGCCGTCGACCTGGCCGCGAATATCTCCCTTATGACCTTGTCGTTTATGGCGTGCATCGTCTTGAAATATTTGAACTTAAGGTCCTTGTTTATCTCTTTAAGCTCGTCCGCGCTGTGGTCGAGATGCATCGTCTTTATGGACCACTCCGAGAGCTTGCTCGACCAGCATATATAATGGAGATTGTTCTCGAGCCACAGCTTTATCAGGTATTCGAGCACGTATTCGCCTGAAGGCTCTATAAGCGTCTGCAGGATGCGCTTCTTTTCATCCCCTTTTATATACTCCCTCACCTCGCTGCAGGGCAGGAGCTTCGCGGTCTCGGGCTTATGGTTCGTAAAGGAGATGAACTTCATATATAAAACGCTCAACGAGCCTATCTCGCCTTTTGTATAAAGATCGAAGACGCGGTTCGATATATTAATAACGTATTCCATATCCACGTCATTGGGCACGCAGGGAAATGAGATGCCCTCTGCGCCCGAGTCCTTCAGCATACCCGTGCCCCTCTCCCCCAGGGTCACATACTTCGCTCCCGGCCCCGCGCCTTTGCGCAGCGCCGTGTCCACTATCGAGCCGTTCATCTCGCCCAGAAAACCTTCGTCTGAGCAGATAAGGAGATATGCCGGCGGCGCGTCCTTCTTTCCCGCGAAGAATATATTGTCTTCCGACACCGAGGTGAGGAGATCGAAGCATTCTATTATATGGTTCTTTAATACCCCTTCTTTGGGCGCTCTTGACTGGAGCGCGCTGAACTGTGACGAGGATATGAGCTTTAAGACGTCTATGGTATCAGCCAGGTCGCGGCTGGAAAGCATGTCTTTCTTCAGGGACATTAAAGGTATCATTCACTCACCATCGCGCTCTTAGCTGCATACTCAGCCAGGGCCTTATCCAGGGCCTTCTTTATAGCCTCCGTGAAGGTCTTCTTCTTGCTGAGCTCTTCGATCATCCCCGGGTCGCGCTCCCTAAGGAAGGCCATTATCTCTTTCTGGAATTTCTCCAGGTCCTCCTCCAGCATTTTTTCAAGGATGCCCCTGTCAAAGGCGTAGAATATTATGATCTCCTCTATCTCCGTTATTGGCGAGTTGGTGTCCTGCATCAAAAGCTGTGTCAGGACCTGGCCCCTCGATATCTTCTTCACTATCTCATCCGATATCTTGGCCCTCAGCTTCGTCAGCTTTTCCAGCTCTTTGAACTGCGCGTACTCGAGCCTAAGCTTCGCGCTGACCTCTTTGAGGGCCTTGGACTGGACCTTGCTTCCTATACGGGAAACGGACAGCCCGATCTCCACGGCCGGCCTGAAACCTTCGTTGAAGAGACCCGAACTCGTGTATATCTGCCCGTCCGTTATGGAGATGAGGTTGGTCTGTATATACCCTGTTACGTCTCCCTGGAGGGTGTCTATGATAGGGAGAAATGTCATGCTCCCGCCTTTTTTCGGATCGAGCCTCCCCGCCCTTTCTACGAGCTGGGAATGTATATAGAATATATCGCCCGGATACGCCTCTCTTCCGGGCGAGCGGTTAAGGAGCAGTGATATCTGCCTGTATATCCAGGCGTGTTTTGTCAGGTTGTCGAAGGTGACGAGGACGTCTTTTTTTCTGTCCATAAAATATTCGCCTATCGCGGCGGCCGTATAAGGCGCGAGATACTGTTCGGTGGAAGACGCCGAGGCCGGAGCCGCGACGAACACGCTGTATCCCATCGCCCCTTTGGCTGAGAGCGACTCTATGACCTTGACCATGGCGGTATAGCTCCCGCCTATCCAGCAATACACGCAGATAACATCCTTGTCCTTCTGGTTGAGCATGGTGTCGACGGCTATGGTAGACTTTCCGGTCTGCCTGTCGCCTATTATAAGCTCCCTCTGCCCTTTCCCTACGGGCGTCATCGTATCGATTATCTTAAGCCCGGTGGACAATGGTTCCGTTACAGGCACCCTCGACATTATGGGCGGCGCGTCTTTGAATATCGGCATATATTCTGTAGCACCCTTCACGGCCCCTTTTCCGTCTATAGGCTGCCCCAGGCTGTTCACCACCCTGCCTATGCAGCCGTCGCTCGCGGGCACCTTGATCATCTGTCCTTTTGATGTGACCTTATCCCCGGCCCTGAGCTTGAGCCCGCTGCCCACAAGGAGGGCCACGACCTTCTTCTCGTCAAACTCTATCACCAGGCCGCGGTCGCCCGATTCAAAATCGAGCACCTCTCCGTAAACGCAGTCGGGGATGCCACTTATCGTTATGACTTCCCGCTTTATGTCTACTATATGCCCCTCTTGAAGTATATCTACAGGGATGGGGCCATCTTTCGTGTTTTTAGCCATCGTCTCTCCCGCTATCTCAGATCTTTCTTCAACGCCGCGGCGGCCTTGTTCACCCTGTAGGCTATGCTTCCGTCTATGATCTGCTTGTCTATCTTAAGCGTCAGGCCGCCCGTAAGCCCTTTGTCCATGGTGAACTTGACTTCCGTCTTCGCGTTTCCTTTCTCTTTTATGGCCTTCAATATATACTTCTTCTCCTGGTCTGTCAGGGGCTCCGCGCTGATAACCTCCGCGGATTCGTTATCTTTAAGCAGGCCCTCGATCTCTTTTGTGCCCACGATATAGTCTATGACATCTTTTGAGAGCTTCACCCTGAACTGCCGCAGGTCATCTTCAGAGAACATCTTTTTTAATAACTCCTGCGTTACGTCCACGGACTTCGACATGATATAGCTGTCGGCCTCGCTGAGGACCTTCTCTTTTTCCTGGAGGCCGCTTGTGATTATCTTCTTGGACTCCTCCTTGGCCCTGATCCTCCCCTCTTCGCGGAGCTTTTTCACCTCTTCTTTGGCCTCTTCCACTATGGCCCTAGCGCTCTTCTCCGCCTCGCCTATCTTAACGGCGTACTCCTTATCGTGGTTCTTCAGCTTCTCGTTAAGCTCGGTCTCTCTCTTCAGGTTATCCTCATCCATCTTCTTTATCCTGCGTATACCTATCTCGAGCTGCTTGTGGAGGAGCATCCTCAGGAAGAAGAATATCGCCATTACCGAAGCTATCTGTAAAAATATGAACGGTATGATCATCCCTTTCGACATAACATGTCTCCTTTTATGCTTGAGCCTGTAAAGCCCTCATATCTATATCTACCCTTCCGGCTTTCGCGCGCTATTTAAGCAGATTGAATATCGCCAGAAGCGATATCACCGCTATGGCCTCGGCAAATATGAAAGAGAGTATCATAGTAATGAGTATCTTGGCCGATGCGGACGGGTTCCTTGAGAGCCCCTTTACCGACGCGAACCCGACCAGCGCTATCACGAAAGACGGGCCCAGCGTACTAATGAGCATTATCGCTATTATTACAAGGTTCTTCAAGCCTTTATCCTTCTTCCGGTCAGTTCCGCCGCCCCTCGCACAGCAGGAGGAGCCCGTTGGAGCTGAATTTAGCGAGCCCGTCCTCTATGGGGAAGAGCCTGCCGTCCTCTAGTTCGTTCTTCTCTTTTATCTTCAGGTAGCCCCTGCGCAGCCTGTACAGAAAGGGCTGATGGAACCCCATGACGGCGAATTCACCGTCAAGCCCGGGCACCACCGCCATGAAGGCCTCGCCTTCAAAGACCTTTTCGTCGCCCATAAGGATGCGCACCCTCATATTGCGGCCCTACCATTCAACATTGAATTTCCTCTTATACAATATATCCTCGTAGGTCAGTTCTTTCATAAAAACCAGGAAGACCTCGTCCAGCCCCTCCGGGTCTTTTATGTCATACACTTCTTCCATGACGGCGTAAAACCTCTTTCCACCCTCCCCGAGCTCTCTGCAGAACTCCACGAAATCCTCCCTGCCGTATTTTTCTATAAGGAATATTATGATCGACGCGGACGTGGCGTAGAAGACCGTAGGTAAGGTGACCTTTTTTGTCGTAGCGGTCTCGAGGTCCGGAAGGGGCATATAAACCCCTTTCTTAAGGAGCCCCTTGGTGAAGAGGAGGTACCTAAGGCAGTTGTCCTTCTCATTCGCGCAGGCGACGCCCTCGTCGAACCATAACGGCGCCTTGGTCTTCATGCCTATTATCTCCCTCAGTATTATGTGGGCCAGCTCATGCGGGAGGATGGTCTCGAAGAAATCATCGTTGTGGGAGAATGTGTTTATCTCTTTAGTGCCTACATGGACGGAGGCCCTGGACCATTCCGGCCTGCCCGTGTAAGCCGAGTATTCGTCCTTATCTTTATATATGTAGATCTTAGCCCTGTCCTCCCACAGCCAGAAATCGAACCTGTTCAGGCCAAGCCGCTCGGTTATGGCCTTATAATAATGCTCGCATCTGGCCGTAAAATCGCCTATATATTCTTTGCTTAAAGAGGAATTATAATAGATTATAAAATGGTCGCTCTTTCTTTCGGACCATTCGTATTCCTTCTCCCTGCCGGGCGCGTTGAAGGCGGGCCCAATGACAGCGAAACCCGCTATTAACAGAAGTAATATGTATATGACAGTTTTTCGCATATATTATAATAATATTATGAAGTTATTGATATAACTATACCATAATATTAATAAAAAAGCAAAGGGCCAGGCGCGATTTTGCGCGCCTGGCCCTCTTTGCATATCAGGTCGTCATCTGTCATTGCGAGCGAGCCATTGTCTAGACTGGCGAGCGAAGCAATCTGGGAAGTTGTCCTAGATTGCTTCGTCGCCCTGCATGGCATCTCAGGCTCCTCGCAATGACGCGAGTGTGATTGCTTCGCTTCGCTCGCAATGACTATAATAATGCTCTCTAGTAATAACAGGGGGCTATTACTTCTTATCTTCTTTGCCTCCGAATGAAGGCGTCTCCGCCAGGTTTATCTGTTTCTGCCATATGATGTAGAACCCGAAACTGAGGATCCCGAGGAACCCTATGATGGCCATGATAAGCTTCCACGTGATCTCTATCGGTATGGGCTTAACCTGGCTCAGGAGCGACCTGGCGAGGCTCAGGTCGGCCTTCGCGTCCGTTATGAGGTTGAGGTTCTCCCTGTAGTTCGATATATGGACTTCGGGATTCGACGGCTTCACCTTCTGCCTATCGATGACCTTGTCCACATTGCTCTCTATGCTGGCGAG
>CAZKWI010000083.1:0-8319 GCA_964556455.1 uncultured Planctomycetia bacterium
ACGTTGAGATTATATATCTTCTTCAACTCCGCTGCTTCTGACACCGCAGTCCCTGTCATGCCGGCGAGCTTCTTGTACATCCTGAAATAATTCTGGAAGGTTATGGTGGCAAGCGTCTGGTTCTCTCTCTCGATGGTTACATTCTCTTTCGCCTCCACCGCCTGATGCAGGCCGTCCGACCATCTCCTGCCGGGCATCATCCTGCCCGTAAATTCGTCTATGATCATCACTTTATTTTCTTTTATTATATAGTCCCTGTCTTTCTTGAAGACCGCGTGCGCGCGGAGGGCCTGGTTCACATGATGCTTCTCCTCCATGGTCGTTATGTCGTGGAGGTTATCGAGCCCCAACAACTCAGCAGCCCTCTGTTCGCCCTTATCGGTGAGGTAGGCCGTATGTGCCTTCTCGTCCACTATATAATCCCCGGTCTCCGCTTTTGTCGCCTCATCCTTCCGGCCTTTTTTTAACTTCGGTATTATCTTATCTATTTTATAATACTTATCCGTCGATTCTTCCGCGGGGCCGGATATTATAAGCGGCGTGCGCGCTTCGTCTATGAGAATACTGTCGACTTCATCGACTACCGCGTAATTGAAACCACGCTGGGCCATGCGCTCTTTATAGAACTTCATGTTGTCCCTCAGGTAGTCGAAACCGAATTCATTGTTGGTTCCGTAAGTGATATCGCAGCCATAGGCGAGCTTTCTGTCTTCATCAGACATGTCATGCTGTATGGTCCCTACGCTGAGCCCCAGGAACTCATATATCGGCCCCATCCATTCCCTGTCGCGCCTCGCGAGATAGTCATTGACCGTAACTACATGGACGCCTTGGCCTGTAAGGGCATTAAGGTACGCCGCGAGAGTAGCGACAAGGGTCTTTCCCTCGCCCGTAGCCATTTCGGCTATTATGCCCCTATGCAGGATTATCCCGCCGGCTATCTGTACGTCGAAGTGGCGCATCTTTACGGTCCTTCTGCTGACTTCGCGCACAACAGCGAACGCCTCGGGAAGAAGGTTATCCAGGGGCTCGCCGGAAGAGATGCGCTTCCTAAACTCCTCGGTCCTGGCCTTGAGCTCGCTGTCAGAAAGCTTTTTCGCGCCCTCTTCAAAGTTGTTTACTTTATCGACAAGCGGCTGTATTTTCCTGAGGACCTTCTCCGATTCCGTCCCGACTATTTTTTTAAATATAAAATCCAGCATCTCTTATATTCTCTTCTTCAGGTACGCTTCCATGAAATCGCCTAATGCCCCGTTCATGACAGCCTGGACATTGGAGGTCTGGTGGTTCGTCCTGTGGTCTTTGACCATTGAGTAAGGGTGCATCACGTAGGACCTGATCTGGCTGCCCCATTCTATTTTACGTTTGGCCGTATACTGCTTTTCGAGCTCCTGCCTCTTCTTATCCATCTCCATATCGTACAATTTTGCCTTAAGTATCTTCATCGCCATGGTCTTGTTCTTGTGCTGGGACCTTTCATTCTGGCACTGCGCTACGATATTGGTCGGCATATGCGTGATCCTCACCGCGGAATCCGTGACATTTACGTGCTGCCCTCCGGCGCCGCTCGATCGGTAAGTATCTATCCTGAGGTCGGATTCGGTTATATCTATCTTGATGTCGCCTGATATTTCGGGTATTACGTCCACCGAGGCAAATGACGTGTGGCGCCTTTTATTCGAATCAAAAGGAGAGATCCTGACAAGGCGGTGGACGCCCGATTCGCTCTTGAGGTACCCATAAGCATAAGGGCCTTTTATCATGACCGTAAGGTTCTTTATCCCGGCCTCTTCACCCGCCAGGAAATCTATCTGCTGAACCTCAAATTTATTGGCCGCGGCCCATTTCGAATACATGCGGAAGAGCATTGAAGCCCAGTCGCATGACTCAGTGCCGCCGGCGCCGGCGTTTATGCTCAATATGGCATTGTTCCTGTCTTCGGGCTTTCCCAACAATGCCTTGAATTCCACGCTGTTAAATGCAGCCTCAAGCGCGGATACTTCATCGGCTATGTGCGCTACAGAGTCACTATCTCCGGGATCGGTTATATCGATAAGGCCGTTCGCTTCCTCGCAAGCCCTTCTAAGTTCCGACCACGGCTCGGTGATAACCCTCAGAAGCTTGAGCTCTTTTATCTTCTCATTAGCCTTCTTGGTATCGCTCCAAAAATCCGGCCTGGCTATTATATCCTCAAGCTTACTGATCTCGTGCTGTTTTGGAGCAACGTCAAAGATGCCTCCCGAGCTCTTCGATCCTCCCGCTCAAATGTTTTAATCTGTTACGCAGTTCTTCCAGCATATACGCTCCTTGGCTGCTATTTGGATGTTTTGTCGATTATATCAACTTTTTCCAGCTCAAGCAATCTCTTTTTGAGCTTATTTCCCTCTGAAAAACCGCCTGTGGAACCATCCTGCCTTATCACCCTGTGGCAGGGTATTATAAGCGTAAAAGGGTTCTTATTCAACGCCCGGCCCACCGCCCTAGATGAAGCGGGAGATCTTAGCTTTCCGGCCACCCAGGCGTAGCTGCGCGTCTCGCCCCATGGTATAGAGCAGACCGCCCTGTATACGCCTATCTCGAAAGGCGTAAAACTCTTGTTTTTCAGCACCTTCAACCGCGCCTTTTGGACACTGTTCATTACTTACCCAGCAGTCTCTTTCTCCTTAAATGTACGTGATATGCTATGGCGAAACGGTGTGCCTCATCCCTCATCTTTCTTATAAGCTGCAATACAGAAGAGTCGCCTGGCAATATGATGGGCAGCCGCTTGCCCGGCATATAGATATGCTCAAATTCCTTGGCTATCCCTATAGCGGGTACGTGCCTGATCTTAAGCCTGTGAAGCTCGCTAAGCCCGCTGGAAAGATGGCCTTTGCCCCCGTCTATTATAATAAGGTCCGGCAGGCCTTTTTTCTCGTCGATAAGCCTTCTGTACCTCCTATGTATGATCTCGCGCATCATCCTATAATCATCTATACCCTCAAAGGTCTTTATCCTGAACCTGCGGTAATTTTTCTTATCGGGTTTGCCGTCATAAAAAGATACCATTGAGCCGACGGCCTCTTTGCCGTGTATGTTGGATATATCGAAGACCTCTATCCTCTTCGGTTTGCGCCTAAGGCCCAGGATAAACTTGAGCTCTTCGATCTGGTCCATCGGTCCCGGAACATTCCTTTTGGTCACTATTGTGCCGAGTGCTCTTATCACGTTCCGGATGCGGGCGGCCTCTTCAAAATTAAGCCTGGCGGATGCCTTTTCCATGCTGCGTGAGAGTTCCCTGATAAGCCTGCCGCGCTTGCCCTCCAGAAAAAGGATCATCTCATTGACGGTCCTCTTATAAGCCTTCTTCGTTATCCTTCCGGCGCACGGGCCCGGGCATTTCTTTATGTGGTAACTCATACAGAGCCTCCTGCCCAGGGACTTGCAGGTCCTCAAAGGAAAAAGCCTCTTCATGAACGACGCCGCCTGCCTAAGGAGCTTCACGTCCGTATACGGCCCATAGTGCCTGGAGCCGTCTTTCAGCACCTTCCTTGTGATAAAGAGCCTCGGGAATTCCTCTTTCAGGGTCAGCTTAAGATAAGGGTAGGTCTTGTCGTCCTTAAATTCTACGTTGAATTTCGGGCGGAGGGCTTTTATCAGGCTTGCTTCCAGTATAAGGGCTTCGGCCTTGGAATTTGTTCTGATGTGATCGATCTTTTTTATCTTTGATACGAGCATCCCTGTCCGCGGGGCGAGATGCCTTTTTGTAAAATAGCTCGATACGCGTTTTTTCAGGGAATTTGCCTTGCCTACGTAGATGGCCTTGCCGCGAAGGCCCTTCATTATGTAGACACCCGGTGAGTCCGGCAGCTTCTTTACCGTATCCTTAATATCCATCTGATGAGCTTTCCTGACTCCTTGACCCTCAGGGCGAGCAGCATGATAAAATAAATAAAGATGCCGGTTATTACGGAACCTGCCAGATAGAGAGAATTATACGCCAGGCCTTTGACCGGCAGGGAAGCGCTAAATGCCCTCGAGATAAAATAGAGCGCCGTCCCCATAACAAGCGACGCTGCGAGAACTTTTGTCAGGAATGCCGTTATCCCGTTTTCGCAGAAACGTCCTATTCTTCTCGTGAGCATATAAAAGAGGGCCAGGAAATTGAATATACCCGCTATCGAAGTCGCCAGCGCAAGCCCTCCTGTCTTTAGGGGCCACATGAGTATAAGGTTCAATACCAGATTGATAAGAAGGGCACAGCTCGCTGTCTTTACGGGAGTTACTGTATCCTGCATGGAATAGAACGAGAATACTAGCATCTTTATGCCCGCATAGGAAAAGAGGCCTACAGCGTAAAAAAGGAGTGCCTGATGAGTGATCATGGTGGAGTATGCGGTAAACTCTCCGCGCTGGAAAAGTATCCTCACGATATTATTACCCAGGACCAGTATACCGAAAGTTGCCGGGACCATGACAAAAAAGAGGCCTTTTATGGAAAAATTGAGCGTCTTCTTGAAATTTTTCATATCGTCTTTGACAAAATTGCCTGAGAGCGTAGGCAGTATGGCCGTAGCCAGGGAAATACCGAAAATAGCCGTCGGCAGCTGTATAAGCCTGTTGGAATACCAGAGCGCGGCTATGCCCCCCGCCCCCACTATCCAGTGAAGTGATGCGAGCACGGTGTCTATAAGGACGTTCAGCTGATATACGGCCGCTCCTATCGCCCTTGGCACCAGGAGCTTCCCTATTTTTTTCGCCGCGGGATGGGCCAGTCTCCTCGTAAAACCCAGCCTTATGCCCTTTTTGTACAGAACGGGTATCTGTATTGCAAGCTGCATAGCCCCGCCTATCAACACGGCATACGCAAGAACATTTACGGTCAGCCGGTACCGGAAAACCGCTATCGCCACCAATATGGAGATGTTCAACAATGCAGGCGCAAAAGCGGGGGCCGCGAAGTGCTTGAGTGAATTCAGTATACCCATGGCATAGGCTGCCAGGCCTATGAGAAGTATGTAGGGGAATATCGTCCTCGTAAGGCCGACCGCCTGCCTGAACTGTTCAGAATCTTTCAGGAAGCCGGGCGCTATTATCCGGACTATAAACGGGCTGGCAAGGACGCCCAGGACCACTATGACCGCAAGCCCGATAAGAAGTATATTGAAAAGGATCTTTGCAAGGCGCCTGTATTCGGCCTGATTCTCTTTAACCAGGTATTCGCTCAGGACAGGGACAAATGCCGCGTTGGCCGCCCCCTCAGCCACTGTTATGCGCAGAAGATTGGGTATCCTGAAGGCTACAAAAAAGGCCTGGATAGGCCCGCCCGTGCCAAAAAAGTACGCTATTAATATATCCCTGGCAAAGCCCAGCACACGGCTTGTCGCGGTAGCGAATCCTATAAGCCCCGTAGACTTAATTAAGGATTTAGTTGACATAAATTTGCTCTTATGTTATTATAACTAACCTAATTAGAACAACACAACCAAGAGGTAATAAAGATGCCTATTAAAAAAGCCGCGCTCAAGAGAATGCGAGCTGACAAAAAAAGACACGAGAAAAATCTGCGCATAGCTAACGACCTGAGAACGAACCTCAAAAAGATCCGGGACCTTATATCCCAGAAAAAGTCCGAGGAAGCCCGCACAGCCATTCAGGCCACTATCTCAAAGCTGGACAAGGCCGCCAAGAAAAAGATCATACACAAGAACAAGGCTTCGCGGACCATATCCCGCCTGAACAAGGCCGTAAACAAACTATCCGCATAAAGCCATTATAAGCTCTTCGAGCGCATACTTTGGGTTCTTTCTACCCGTCTTTATGACGCGGTCCGTTTCTGCAATAAGCCTGAAGGCTTCCTTTATTTCACTGTCTTTAAAGCTATTCACCTGGTTCAGGAACTTCTGCACGGAACTGCTCTTTATCCTGAGCATTACGGCTACACTGCGAGGTTTTTCACCGCCGGCCAGTAGTTCTTTTGCCCGCCATATCTTCCTGAACTGCCAGCCTATAAGGCCCATAAGCTCCACCGCGTCCTTCTTTGATCCTTTAATGATATTATGCAACAAAAGAAGCGACCCCTCCTTGTCCCTGGAAGCTATCGCGTCCACAAGCCGAAATGCACTCTTGGTCAGGCTCCTGCCCACAAGCATTGAGACGTCGTTTTCGGTCACGACTTTCTTCTGCCCCTTGTAAGTAATAAGCTTCTCGAGCTCGGTCGATAAGGCGGGAAGATCCCGCCCGCCTTTAAGCTCCACTATAAGTTCCAGCGCCTCGTCAGTTATGGACATATTGCGCTCCGAGAGCCTCATTCTTATCCATGCACCGGCCTCCCACTGCTTCAGGGGCTCGAACGTGAATGTCTTTGAAAGCCCTGATACGGCTCTTATGAATTTATCTTTGGGGGGGCTTTGCCTGGTACGCAGGACAAGGTATATATCCTTAAGCGGGTCTTTCAGGTATCTCAGAAAGGTCTTCTTTTTTGTCTCCGGGAGGCATTCGATATTATCCACTACCACGACCTTTCTATCAGCCAGTAACGGCAATGTATCGAGGGAGGCAAATATGTCCCCGGCGCCGTCTTTGGCGTCGTGTGTGTCGCAGTTAATCCGGGCGGGTCTTCCTTCGAGGATCTCTCTTATTATACGGCTCTGTTTTTCGTTCTTTAAGAAATCTTCTTCTCCGCAAAAAAGATAGTTCGTCTGGACCACCTCTTACCATCCCTCAACAACCTTTTCCACTACCTTTTCTGCAAGGTCTTTTATAGCGCCTGTGCGCGCCTCTTCCTCGGTGGAGGCAAAACCTCCGGTAAGGCGATATGTATCGTAACCGATGAACTTGTTTTCCGTCCACATCGACTCGCCTTTTACTATATCCTTAAGCTCCATCGCCACCGTGAGTATTATCCTGTATTCCTCGACATTGTCGAACTTATCATAGCGGAGAGGCTGTTTATAATAATCCAGCAGGTTGCCGGTCAGTATGATATCCGCCTCTTCCTTATCAACGATCTGCAGGTTGCCGTCGTATATGAACCGGTCTATGATCATGCTCGTGACTTCGGTCTCTATCCCGGCCCTGTATATGCTGTATTCTCTTTTATCGGACGGCTCAGTGGAGATATCGATCTCGTTCTTGAAATCCTCAACATAGATGGTCTTGAGATGTGTGGGCAAAAACGCCCCTGTCGTATAACCGCATCCCGCGATGAGCGGGATCACTGAAATGCATATCAGGAAGACAACGCTTTTATTCATTCGCGATCTATCTTTCTGCCGACGCGGCATCCTTCTCTATCTCCATGATCCTCACGAGGGATTCTTTCGCGAGTTTGCTTTGGGGGTAATTGTCAATCAGGTCTTTATAATATATCGCCGCTGAGTGGACCTGGCCTATCTTTTCGTAAAAAAGGGCTGTTTCATAAATGCTGGCGGCCCTCTTTTCTTTCAGATCGCTGAGGGATCTCTTTGTCTTTTCAAAAAACTCCCTGTCGCCCCCGGCTTCCGAGATAAGGTCCTCGAATTTCTCTATGGCCGCGTCAGTGGAATCCTGGTCATAAGAGGCATCGAGTGAAGCCAGGTAGCCGCACTGCGCTATCTGGTAGTCGGCCTCGCGCGTAAGGTCAGAATCCGGGTACTCCTCAACGAGCCGCTGAAAAGCCAGCGTGGCCTCCCCGAACCGGCCGCTGGCCTTATAAGCTTCGCCTATCTTAAATTGCGACTTCGCGGCATACTCGCCGTACGGAGAGTTCTTAACGACCTGCTGGAATATCTCTATGGCCTTGTCAGCCGCCGGCAGGAGAGCCATTCCCAGTATCTTGGACCTCTGGCCGTTGAAAAATATAACGCCTATATTGTACTGGCGCTCTATTATCTCTTTTCTGTTCTTAGCATATGGGTAGGCCTCTATTACCTTCTGGTAGGCCAGATAAGCTCGGTAATACTCCTCTATGTCCTGATAGGCCCTGCCTATATAGTATTGACCATCGGGGGCATATTTGGAGTTGGGGAAGAATTTAACCACTTTATTGAACTCTGCCACAGCCTCTTTATATTCCTTCTTCCCGTAAAGCTCCATAGCCCATTTGAACTGTTCTTCCGCGGTATCCTTTGCGGCATTCTTGGGGTTGAACCAGCCGCCGGACTCAGGCGTCCACACCCATGCCCCGTGAGAAATGGTGCACATGGCCATAATGGCAACGGCTATAAGGGAGGTTATTCTACTTAAGGGTTTCATAGTGTAAATATTTTATAGCATAGGGGGGATATTGTCAATAAAAATCCCGCACAGGGTGATGTATAATGTTTTACGCGGAGACAAGCTCAAAACCATGTCATTCCC
>CAZKWI010000084.1:0-7987 GCA_964556455.1 uncultured Planctomycetia bacterium
CGCATACGTGGGCATCGTGGCCTGTCGCATCGATAACGACCTTGGCTTCCAGGCATACCGGATCTACACATGTGATGGCTCTCGGCAGCGCGGATACGGGCGTCCAGTTTATTACCACGCCCTCTACTCTGGAATTTCTCAATACTACGTCATCGACTTTCGTCATATTCACTATCTTTGCCCCGGCGCTGCACGCGGCCGATATCAGCCTGGAGCATGCGTAAGGGGCATCAGCTACTACCAGCCCGTCTTCGACCGTTTTATAAGGTATGCCTATCTCTTCGAGGATATCTTCAGAAGGGCTCCTGAAGGTCACCTTGTTCATAAGGTACCCCCCTATCCAGAAGCCTCCACCGAGGTAATTATTGGCCTCGAGCACCAGCACCTTGACATCATTCTTTGCGAGCTCCCTAGCGCATATGAGTCCGCTGGGTCCTCCGCCAACTATAACCACATCGCTCGTTATATATTCCGAGAACTCTTTTGTAAATTCCTCCACTATCGCCTTTGTGATACTCGCTTCCGGTACATTCTTAAAGATCTCCATGCCTTCCCTCCCTCTCTTTTGTTAAATTGAAAAACGGGCCACGCAGGGCCCGTTCATCTTTCTCCTTTTCCCTACGCTGGCATTATCCAGATCAGGTTATCCGGGTCTCTGCCTTAAGCAGACTCTCAGCCCATCCGGCGGGCTCCCCATTTGACTTTAGTATATCACTTACAGGCCCCTTGTCAAGGTCTTATATGTCTTATGGAGCTTCTTTGTCACGGGACCCGGAGTGCCGTTTGATATCGTTTTCTTATCCAGCCTTGTGACCGGCATTATCTCCATCAGGGTGTTTGTAAGAAAGATCTCCTTCGCGGCCTTAAGCTCCCCGAGGCCGATCTTTCTTTCCACCGGCCTGAGACCCGCTTTTCCTGCGAGCGACAGCACCGCTTTTCTCGTGATGCCCGGCAACGCTCCGCTTGCTATAGAAGGGGTCACGATAGAGTTCTTCTTGACCATAAAGATATTGCTTACGGCGGACTCGGCGACCTTGTCCTTTGAATTCAGGAGAAGCGCGTCCGTAGCGCCGGCCGCCTGGGCCTCCAGCCGCGCCATTATATTATTGAGGTAATTCAGGCTCTTTATTCTGAAAAGGACGGATCTTTCATTCCTTCTCACCGAAGAGGTGTAAAGCCTTATCCCTTTTCGATAGAATTTATCGGGATACGGGGTGAAGTCTTTTACGATTATGACTATACTGTCGCTTTCGGCTGTGGTCGCATCCAGGCCCACCCTGCCCGTTCCCCTTGAGACCGAAAGCCTGATATAGGCGTCGCGCAGCTTGTTCACCTTTAAAAGTCTGTATATGATATATTTGATATATTTCTTATCAGGCCTTATATTAAGATCGATGATCACCGCTGAGTTATAGAGCCTCTCGATGTGCTCGTCCAGCATAAAGACCCGGCCGCCGTAGGCGCGCATCGTCTCGAAAATACCGTCCCCGTAAAGAAGCCCCCTGTCGAATACCGACACGACGGCTTTCTTTTCGTCAACTATTTTCTCATTTACAAATAACTTCATCTAAGCCTCTTCTTCGCTGTCATCCTGAGGAGCCTGAGAGGACCTATTGGGCGACGAAGGATCTTATCCGGCTACAGGGTAAGATTCTTCGCTTCGCTCAGAATGACAATAGCTTCGCCCCAGTGCCTGGATAAGGGCCTTTGCCTTATCGAGGGTTTCCTGATATTCCATCTCAGGGTCTGAATCCGCCACTATGCCCCCGCCCGCCTGAAAGTATGCCCGGTTGCCTTTTATTATAAAAGTCCTTATGACTATGGATGTATCCATGTTGCCATTAAAACCGATATAGCCTATCGAGCCTGTGTAAAGAGATCTTTTCGTCGGTTCGAGCTCATCGATTATGCTCATCGAGCGTATCTTGGGCGCGCCTGTTATGGACCCCCCCGGAAAAGTATGCGTAAGGCACCGGACGGCGTCCACGCCTTCAGCGAGCCTGCCTGTTATCGTGGAAACTAAATGAAAGACGGTGGATTACGCCTCGAGTGTAACAAATTCCGTCGGGAGGACCGTGCCGTACTCGCATATCCTCCCCAGGTCGTTACGCTCCAGGTCCACTATCATGATATGCTCGGCCCTGTCCTTCTCGCTGGCCAGGAGCTCTATCTTCAGCCTTTCATCATCTGCCGGGTCCTTACCGCGAGGCCTGGTGCCTTTAATAGGGCGCGTATGTATATTCTGCCCTTTCTTGCATAGGAACCTCTCGGGAGAGGCGCTGGCTATTTTAACCTCTCCAATGTCCAGGTATGCCGCGAACGGCGCCGGATTTATAGATCTCAATCTCTCGAACAACTCCTGCGCCGGCATCTCGAGCTCACAGGAGAACCTTTGGGACAGGTTCACCTGGTATATGTCACCTTTCTCTATATAATCTTTCGCCTTATTTATGGCGCTGATATAACCGGCTTTGCTGAAATTAGATCCAAGCGGAGCGCGGCTTAAGGCCGCCCTTTCGTGCAAGACCGGGCCGGCGGACACCTTTGCACGGCTTATGCGCTCTTTCAGGTCCAGGAACCGCTCTCTGGCGCGCTTCAGCCTTGCGCGGCTGGCTGTGAGCGGAAAACCGCTGGAGCATATAAAGGTCCTGTCCTTAAGGTGATCAAATACAATTATTCTGTCGTAGAAAGATACGGAACAATCAGGTATATTAATATCATCGAGGGCCTTTGACGGAACATCCTCCAGGTAACGGCATAGGTCGTAGGAAAAGTAACCTACCGCCCCTCCGGTGAAAGGCAGAAAACTGTCGCTGCTATCGATCCTGTATCTGTCCAGGAGCTCCCGCAGGAGGCTGAAAGGGTCCCGACACTCTATGGTTTTTGAGCTGCCCCCTTCCGCAATAACGGCGGTGCCGTTTTTGAACGAGAATGTAAGGAAAGGGGCAAAACCTAAAAATGAGAAGCGGCCGAGCTTCTGCCTGTCCATGCCGCTGTCCAGTAAGAATAGATAGGGCTCATTCCTGAATTGCCTGAAGAGACCTATCGATGAAAATGGGGTCGCAATCTCTTCTATAATAAGCGGGTCTCGCTGCATCAGTCTAGCGGGTCTTTGAGGATCTTTTTCTTTAAAAAATATCTCTTTACGGGATTGGCGTGGTCCAGGATAACCTTACCGTCAAGATGGTCTATCTCATGCTGGACCGCTCTGGCCAGGAGACCGTCGGCGGTTTTTTCCACAACAGCACCGTTGGTGCCGAGATATTTATAACTTATCTCTTTTGCCCTCTTCACGGTCACCATCACGCCGGGGAGGCTGAGGCAGCCTTCCGGAGATTTTTCGGAGCCGGTCCTTTTGGTTATAATTGGATTGATGAGACAGTTGGGGCCTTCGCCTACGTCTACGACCAGTATTCGTTTTGAAACACCCACCTGCGGCGCGGCCAGGCCTACACCCTGGTTGAGATACATGCTTTCTATCATGTTATCGACAAGGGCCTTCTCTTCGGGCCTTATGGCTTCTACGGAAGAGGCCCTTTTACGCAGTACAGGATCCGGGAATTTAACGATTCTAAGCGGCGGCATGTGGGAAATTTAGGCCTCTAGGCGCTCTTTTTCTTTATCAGTTTGTTCTCTTCGGTGACAGAGATGACCTTGGGCTTTATAGACCTGGTCTCTTTCTCCTCGACCATGCAATAGGATATTATTATCACCTTCTCACCTATCTCTCCGAGGTAGGTGGCTGGGCCGTAGAGCGCTATCGTCCCCGAAGCCTTGCCCTCTTCCACGACATAGGTCTCAAATCGGGAGCCGTTATTGAGATTAAGTACCTGGACCTTCTCATTTGGCAGTATATTGCTGGCCTCAAGCAAGGCCTTGTCTATGCCTATGCTCCCGGAATAGTGCAGCTCTTTTTTTGTGATCTTCGCCCTGCTGATCTTGGACTTACACATCACCCTCAGCATATTTTCAGCTCCTCCCGGCAACGGCGTGCTTTTTCAGTCTCTTCTTCAGGGCTTCGCATTCCTCTTTTATCTCCGCTGGGAGCTTGTCCCCGAATTTATCGAAGAAGACTTCCTGGTTGGCGATGTCAGCAAGCCATTCTTCTCTGTCTACTCTGAACAGTTCTTCCAGCGCTCCCCGGGGAAGATCCAGCCCTTCGGTATTCAGGTCCTCCAGTTTCGGCACATAGCCTATAGGGGTCTCTTCCGCGTCGGCCTTGCCGTTACAGCGGTCTATGATCCACTCAAGGATCCTGAGATTCTCGCTGAACCCGGGCCAGAGAAATTTACCGTTCTTATCCTGCCTGAACCAGTTCACATGGAATACGCGCGGGTGCTTGGTTATCTTCTTCTCCATATCGAGCCAGTGCCTGAAATAGTCTCCCATGTTGTACCCGCAAAAAGGAAGCATTGCCATAGGGTCACGCCTGACCTCTCCCTGCTTACCATACTGGGCCGCGGTCCTTTCAGAGGCCATGGACGCCCCCATATAGACCCCGTGCTGCCAATTGAACGCCTCGTATACGAGCGGCGCCAGGTGTGCCCGGCGTCCGCCGAATATAAAAGCCGATATAGGCACCCCGAGTGGATGGACCTTCTCCTTCAGAAGAGAGGGGCACTGGCTTATCGGGGCGGTGAATCTCGCGTTGGGATGCGCGCCTTTTACTGGTTTTCCGTCCTCGTCCCTTATCCCGGGCTTCCAGGGCTTTCCCTTCCAGTCTGTCCCTTCCGCCGGAGGGTCGCCTTCGCCATCCTCCCACCAGACCGTCTTGTCTTTGGCTAGAAGGACGTTCGTGAATATGCTGTTTTTCGAGACCGTGGCCATCGCATTGGAATTGGTCTTCGTATTTGTACCGGGCGCTACGCCGAAGAATCCCGCTTCAGGATTTATGCCTCTCAATACGCCCTCGGCATCCCTCTTCATCCATGCGATATCATCACCTACCGTCCACACCTTGTAACCTTTGCTCTTCATTCCTTCCGGGGGTATCAGCATCGCCAGGTTAGTCTTACCGCAGGCGCTCGGGAATGCCGCTCCGACATAAGTCGTTTCGCTGCCCGGTTTTTCGATACCGAGTATGAGCATATGCTCCGCCATCCACGACTCCTTCTTCGCGAGAAAGCTTGCTATGCGTAAACCGAGGCATTTTTTGCTCAATAGGACGTTGCCGCCGTAACCGGACCCGACAGACCATATAGTATTGTCCTCTGGAAAATGGAGTATCAGACGCCTCTCGAGATTAAGGTCGGCCCTGCTATGCAGGCATTTTGTATACTCCCCGTCAGTTCCCAGCTTGTCCAGTATAGGCTTTCCTATTTGGACCATTATGCGCATGTTGAGCACCACGTAAATGCTGTCGGTAAGCTCGACCCCTATCTTGCTCGAAGGAGAATCGATGGCCCCCATTGAAAAAGGTATGACATACATTTTGCGGCCTTTCATAGAGCCCTTGAATATCGCGCCCGCTTTTTTATAACCATCCCCCGGAGACATCCAGCTGTTGGTAGGACCGGCGTCTATCTTATTTTCCGTGCATATGAAAGTGAGCCCTTCTGTGCGCGCGACGTCATTCAAAGCGGTCCTGTGATAGACACACCCAGGGAGCTTCTCCTGGTTCAATTGTATGATCTCTCCCGTAGAAAAGGCCTCCTTCTCAAGCGCTGCCTTCTCTTTTTCGGAACCGTCTATCCATATCATTTCATCAGGCTGGCACATCGCAGCCATTTCATTAACCCAGGCTTTAAGCTTTTTGTGATCGGTCATATGTTTACCTCTGCTATTATTTGCGCGTTTCTATGAAATTGTCCACCGACCTGTCATAGGTCGCTTCGGCTTCTTTTGTAAAGAAGCAGGCAGGCATCTGGCCGGCCTTTAAATGATACTGCACACATTCACAACATATCCCTTTTCTAGGGCATGGCTCGTAAGTGCAATTGCAATTCGCCATGTTCTTTTCTTTATTTGCGCATTTTGCCATTATATCGCCTTTCCCAGTTCATACGCTTCGTTAAGTGCGTCTTTTCTGCGTTCGATATCGCCCTTCTTGTCTACTCCCTCGACCAGTACTTCGCCCTTGAATTTATATTCAAGGACGTAGAACAATGACTTAATTATCTGGCGCGTAGCTATAAAGGCCTCTTTCTTGTCCAGGCCCGAAGTCGCGAGGATAAACGCATGCCGTTCTTTCTCATCCTTGCGGAGCTTCTCTTTTAATACATATTTTCTGGCCCAGAGCATCTGGCACCTGTCTATCAGCGCCTTCAGCTGCGCAGGCGGCCCCATAAAGAACGTGGGGCTCGACATGACCAGGTGATCGGCCTCTAGGAGTTTCCTGTAGACATCCTGCATATCATCATGGATATGGCAGGTGCCCATCCTGTGGCAGCCATTACCCTCGTCGCACGGCGCTATCTTCAGGGACGCGGCGTAGAGCTTCTCCACATCATGGCCGGAGGCTTTCGCTCCTTTGATAAAACTCTCTAACAACGTGTCGCTGTTGCCGCCTTTTCGCGGGCTGCCGGCTATGGCGAGGACCTTTGCCATATCTATTCGCCCTTCATCGCCTTCTTAAAATGTGCAAGGCATTTCCTGCAAACGCCGTCGGCCTCTACCCATTCGGGATGGTTCTTTTTGATCTCATCCGCGATGTGGGCCTCTGTATGATCCTTAAAAACAAGCAGGTCTCTCGGGACTTTCATCCTGCAGACACCGCATGTATATTCCATTGCCGCTCTCCCTAGAATAGTTTACGCGCAACGCGCAGCCTGTTGGCCAGGACAATGATATGGGTCTTCTCTATATCTATTATCTTTGACATTATCTGCCCTGCCGTTTGGTTTACGCTTGAAGCCTGGGCTGCTTTATAGAAAAGGACGGAGTCTCTCTCTACATTGAGCGCCGTCTCGAGCGCCGTGACCTCGTCCATCTTCTTTATGGCTTTTTTGTCTATCGTTTTAAAGACATTGGTCTCCACAAGGCTCCTGAGATACGCACGTGTCTGGTCGTCAATATCAAAATAAGTCCTGGAATCCGCGCCTTTAAGGCCGTCCAGGAGATCCTTAAAAGTCCCGTAATGCTCTTTTTCTTCGTCGCGGAGCTTCGTGAAAATATCCCTGGATTCTTTATGCTTCGACAGCTTCGCCGCCTCATCGTAAAACAACATCCCCTCTTCTTCCAGGTTCATCGCGACTGTAATGATCTCGTTATCGGATAAGAATTTCGTGATCATCTTTGTTCCGCCTTCTTCGGTAGAAGCTTTATGAAAAAACTCGCCAGCATGTCGGCCGCTTCTTTGACCTCCGCGCTTAATTCAGAGCCGAAAACAGTCGATCTCGGCTTTACGCCTACCATCATTATATCCGCCTTTACGGAGCTCTCAAGCAGCTCAATAAAGACTTTCGGCGAAATATTATGCGTGGAAAAGCCCGCCTTTACTATGTCATCCTTCTCAAATACCGCTATCTCGCCAAAGGGCGCATTAAAGCCGACTATATCGAGTAATATTATAGCATCTGGATTCTCTTTTACAATAGGATTGTAATAATTTTCAGGCGTTGTCGCGCAGTTGAAGACTGCGGCATTTACCTGACCCTTCAGCCGGTCAGCGACATACGGGCCGAACGCGTCGTCTCCCCTGAGCTCGTTGCCGATACCCAGTATCACGACCCTGCCCTTCACGCGCCCCTTAAGTGCTGCCAGAAACTCCTGGTAACTTATCTTATGCATCCCTTTTTCTCTTTTTCTTCTTCTTTTCCTACCCTTCCAGCAAAATGATCCGTAAAACCACTCGAAAAATCACTTAGCTGGAAAGCACTGGCATAGTGTTGCCGCAGCGACTGTCAAAAAATTGCGAACACAAACGCGCCATCTAGATAATGACATTCTTATGACAGTGAGCAATTTTTTGCACAGCGAGCGAGCGGCGCGCATCTATACTGCTCCCTATTAACAAATCCCCTGTTTTGAGTTAGAATATAGCTCTGAA
>CAZKWI010000085.1:0-7981 GCA_964556455.1 uncultured Planctomycetia bacterium
GCGGGAATGACATGGTTTTGAGCTTGTCTCCGCGTAAAACATTATACATCACCATTCTGAGCCTTCGGCCTAGATTGCTTCGTCGCGGAGTTTACACTGAGCGAAGCGAATGTGCTCCTCGCAATGACGGAGTTGGCTTACGGGAGTGCTGTCATGGCAAAGACCATGACGAATAACGCCACTGTTTCGATGACGCCTAGGACCATTATGTAGTTACCGAAGCCTCTGCCGGTCTCTGCTAGGGCGTCCGATGCCTTTGCACCGGCTTTACCCTGCATCCATGCTGAAAAGCCTATCGCCGCACCCGCTACACAGCCTAAGATCATCTGATAAGAGTATGATTCCGGCGGCAGGTTCGCTGCCTTTATGGCATTGCGCAATATCATGCCGTATATCGTTTGGGATAACGGCGCGCCGACAAAAGCTATCAGTATAAAAGGCGCTGCTTTGTTCTGCATGAACGCCTTCTTCCATGCGCCGATGGCCGCCATTCCGGCGATGCCTGTGCCCATGGCTGAACCTACAGCCGCAAGTGCCAGAGAAAATCCCATATCGCCTAAACCCTGTATCATGATTACCTCCTCTTATTCTTTAAATGGTTTGTATTCCCTTCCGGACCATTCCATTCCGAGATGACCGGAAAATTCGAGCATATTTAAACGTATACCATGCACTATGACCGCCATAAAGCCTAATACTATATTAAGCGTATGGCCTAAAAAGAGTATGAGCGCCGCTCCCAGCCCGCTTGCTATACTGCCGAATCCTGCTGAGAGGGCCATGTCGTTGAAACTCTTCGCCATGATCACAGAAGCGTACCCTACCGCGAAGAGCCTTAAATATGAAACTACGTCGGAAAAAGAGCTTATTATCTTGAGCGGCAGGTCGCCCAATGTCGTGAGCACACCTTTTATGAAATTCCGTTGGAAGTTCGAGAATAAGAGTATAAGGCCTGAACCTATCGCGAGGATATACGCAGCCTCGTTCGGAAAGGGTCTGCCGAGAACGAGCGTGCCGGCCGTAAAGAAGAGTCCCCAGATCACAAAGACCCATCCGGCCTGTGCTATACATATAGGTGAATTTATCGTCCGAGCCGCCTGCATGATGTGGGCCACGCTAAGATGCAGTGCGCCTATTATAAAACAGAGATAGATCATAAAATCCTGGTTCCCTGTGTTAAAGCTGTCTATGCTGTTTATGACCATATGCCTGAATACGGGAAGCTGGGCGATCCTTTCAACGCCGAACCATGTCCCTGTGATAGCGCCCCAGAGGGTGGTCATAGCGCCGAGAAGATACATGAGTTTGAACGGCTCCTGGGGGATATTTCCGGCTTTACGCCTTGCCAGGCGGGTTATCGCTATAAATAAGAGGCCGTAGCCTGCGTCCCCTATGAGCATTGCGAAGAATAAGCTGAAGAATATCAAAAAAGGCAGGCTTATGTCGAATTCCCTGTAGCCGGGGTGTGTATTCATGAACTTGAATACCGGCGATACTATCTCCACCCAGTGGGGGTTGGTTATGAGCGTAGGGGTCTGGTAAGGGTCTTCTGGCTCTTCTATGAGATATCCCGCTTTTTCGGCCTTGGCGATGTCGATGATGCTCTCCAGGCTTGATTCCGGGCAGAACCCTTGAATATAGACGAATCTCTCTTCCTCGCCCATGCCATGGCGCACGTTCAGGAAGTTGAGCCTCTTATCAATATACAGGATCTCGTTATCTAAGACCTCCTTGAATATGGTCTTTTTCCTGCAGAAAGAATTAATCTCTTCTATTTCAACCGCGCGGCCTTTTTGGTCCGCCTTCAACGCAATAATGCTCTTTTCAGGATGCTTTATCTCATCGAACGCAAGCTTGTCGTTACTGTCGCGGGAGATGTGTGCAAAGTAGACGTATCCTGCCTTCCTGCGGATTATCCTTATCTTATCCCTGTAACCCCGCGGAATACTGCTGAAATCATTCTTCCTGAGACGATAGAGCCACACGAAGATACCGTCCGCCTTGAAGGCGTCGAGCTCGGACGGGTCGAAAATGCCCCATGGCTTGAGCCTCTCTATCTCGCCTTTTATATCCCCGATATCTCTCAGGAGCGCCTCTTTCTTAGCGCATTTTTCATGTACCTCCGCGGCGAGCTTGAGCGCTTCTGTCTCCCCTAACGGGCTTATCCTCTTTCTTATAGCGCCGGCCTTGTAGGTGTCGAGTATGTTTATAGCGCCTGCAAGCAGCCTCTTTTTATCCTCGTCCCTGGCGATATCCTCAGATACAGGTACGTTTATATTTTTTACATGGACTACGCCGGCCTTGCGTAATTTCCTGAGCAATGCTTCGCGCGAGCGATCCGAGGCAAGTATTGTGAGTTTCTTCATCCGCGCTATCACACAAGCACCCCTTCTTTTCTCTGGATCTTCGCCTTGGCTATCTTGCCCGTAACGACCGCGGCTGTTTGGAGGTCGCCGAGCGAGATGGCGATCTTACGTATATTCTCTTTGGCCTCGGGTATCTTCACCTTCTCAAAGAGATTCACGCGCTGGGTCGTTATCCTGAGCTCCTCCCTTATAAGAGCAAGCTGGGCTTTCAATATCTCGTGTCGTGCCTTAAGCTCTGTCATCTTCCGGGCTGCCTCAATGCCGTAATCGACCCATATTGGATATTCCATATAGCTGTATTCTCTTTCGGTAAAGTCTATCCCTTCGAAGACCGGTATATCCAGCCCTGCGATATTTCCCTGGCGCGTCGCTATACTATTGACCTTAAGGAGCTCTTCGAAACCCACATCCTCCCCAAATACGGCAACCCACTTGTACACTTCTTCTCGCAGGGCGGTCGTTTCTGCTTTCAGTTCTTCCAGGGCAATGTGTATCTTTGAGATCTCAAGCTGCAGCTGCTGTTTCTTTAAAAGAAGGACCGGCAGGTAGCGCCTGAATCTTTTGAGCGCGTCTTTCTGTTTTTTGAGTTCGTTCTTTGTAAGTTTGAGCTTCGTCATGGTAAGATATAGGCTCTCTAAGCCTTGGGCCAGAATTTATTCAAAAGTTCGCTGCGAAAACTCGTCTCTTTAGGGTCAAAACACTCCGCCATTATACGCCAGCCGTTATCGAGTGCTTTTTCGAGAGGGGTGTTGACCTTAAGGTCCATCATCTGGCTCTCGAAGAGTTTGCCGTACTTAAGGAGCTTTCTGTCCCACTCGTTCATCTTGAACCCCATAGACCTCTTCTCTTCGGTCTCAACATACTGGGCATAGAGCTGTATCATACCGTCCATTATGGAGCGGTGGTCCTCCCTGGTATCCTTATTCACCTGCTGCTTAAGCCTGCTGAGCGAGCCGAACGGCTCTATGCGGCCGTTGCGCAGGTAGAACTGGCCTTCGGTGATATAACCGGTATTGTCAGGCACAGGATGAGTGACATCGTCGCCTGGCATCGTAGTGACAGCAAGAATGGTAAGAGACCCTGCTCCCTCAAAGTCCACCGCTTTTTCGTAACGCGAGGCGAGCTGGGAATAGAGATCGCCGGGATAGCCTCTGTTCGAAGGGACCTGTTCCATGGTGATGGCTATCTCTTTTAGTGAATCTGAGAAGTTGGTCATGTCTGTGAGGAGGACGAGCACCCTTTTCCCCTGCAACGCGAACTTCTCCGCTACGGCGAGAGCAAGGTCCGGGACCATAAGCCCCTCGACTGTAGGATCTGATGCAGTGTGGACAAAGAATATCGCCCTGTTGAGCGCGCCGCCGTTCTCGAGTGTTTCTTTAAAGTAGAGGTACTGGTCGTACTTTATGCCCATGCCGCCCAGGACTATCACATCGACCTCTGCCTGCAGGGCTATTCGCGCCAGGAGTTCATTGTATGGCTCTCCCGAAACGCTGAAGATGGGAAGCTTCTGGCTCTCTACAAGAGAGTTGAAGACATCTATCATGGGGATATTGGTGCGTATCATGTTGCGCGGGATTATTCTCTTGGCCGGATTCACTGCGGGTTCGGCAATATCGATAAGGCTGTCGGTTATAGACGGACCGTTATCGCGCGGGATACCGCTGCCGTTGAAGATGCGGCCGAGCATGCCGTGGGAGAAACCGACCTTCATGGGATGCCCCAAGAACTTTACTTCGTCGCCGGTCGATATGCCCCTTGAGCCGGCGAATGCCTGCAGGTGCACTATATCACCATCCAGGCGTATCACCTGTGCCAAGGATTTTTCCCTAGCGCTCGTTATCTCGGCAAGTTCTTCATAGGCCACGCCGTCTGCCCTGACAGTCACGACGTTACCTATGATGCTCAATATCCTTGTGCTTATCTTTCTCATTTGGCGTCATCCTTCAGCAGGGAATCTATCTTGGTCTCCTGCTCTTTGAACTCTTTAGACTCCCACCTTCTGTAATTCCAGTCTATGACCGCCTGTCTTAAGTTATAAAAATAGCTCCTCGCGGCGCTTTTTTCATTAAAGGAGAACTCTTTTTTTAATACATCTTCGACTATCTTTCTGAATACGTACTTTTGCCTGTCGGCGATAGTAGCGGCGTCGACCGGGTCGAAACCGTTCTGCTGGAGATAGACATCGTCCAGGAACTCGGATTTTAAATATATGACGAAATCCTCCAGAGATACCCCCTCTTCGCCCACGACCTTCATCATCTGCGAGACTTCGTCTCCCCTGAATAGTATCTCTTTCGCCGTCGTCACAAGGTCGTCGCTTATGAAGCTCGTGTATTTACTCCAGCTCTCAAGCGGCGCCACTGAGGGGAACTTGCGCGCGTTAGACCTGTCCCTTGAGAGCCCGTGGAAAGCGCCCACCACCTTAAGCGTCCCCTGTGTCACCGGCTCTTCGAAGTTACCGCCGGCGGGGCTCACTGTGCCGCCTATCGTGAGGCTGCCTTTGTCTCCGGAATGGAGTTCCACCAGTCCCGCCCTTTCGTAGAAACTGGCTATACGGGATTCTAGGTATGCGGGGTACGCTTCCTCACCGGGTATCTCCTCCAACCTGCCGGAGATCTCGCGCATCGCCTGTGCCCAGCGCGATGTCGAATCCGCCAGAAGGAGCACGTTCAAGCCCATCTGTCTATAATATTCAGCTATGGTAGCACCCGTGTATACGGAAGACTCTCTCGCGGCGACCGGCATGGATGAGGTATTGCATATAATGATGGTCCTCTCCATGAGCGTCTTTCCTGTACGCGGGTCAGGAAGATGCGGGAATTCTCTCAAGGTCTCCACGACCTCGCCCGCTCTTTCGCCGCAGGCGGCGATTATGACTATGTCTATCTCGGCGTGGCGGCTTGTGATCTGCTGGAGGACCGTCTTCCCGGAGCCGAAAGGCCCGGGTATGCAGTATGTCCCGCCTTTTGCTATAGGGAAGAGCGTGTCGATGATCCTTATCTTTGTAATAAGCGGGTCCTTTGGAGGGAGCTTATCTTTATATGCGCTTATCGAAATCTTTACTGGCCACTCGAAGTACATCTTTATATCGAGCGTCTCGCCTTCAGAGTCTTTTATCGTAGCGAGGATCTTATCCGGGGTATACATGCCCTGCCCCACTATGGACTCAACCCTCCAGTCTCCTTTTACATTGAAAGGGACCATGATCTTATGCTGAAAGATACCTTCAGGGACCCATCCTATAAAACTTCCGCCTGTAACAGTATCGCCTTTTCGGACTATCGGCGTAAAGTTCCATTTATTTTGCAGCGAGAACGCATCACTTTCAACGCCTACTGGAAGAAAGAATCCGAACTCTTCAGCAAGTTCCACAAGCGGGTTCTGCAGGCCGTCATAGATCTGCGTTAAGAGCCCAGGCCCGAGCCAGACAGAGAGCATCTCTCCGGTGAACTCCACCTTATCTCCTATCTTTATGCCTTTGGTGTATTCAAAGACCTGCATGAAGGCGGTCGCCCCTCTTATCTTTATCACTTCTGACTTAAGACGCCTTTTCTTGACGATGACGTATCCGACCTCATTCTGGATGACATCCCCTTCAAATTCAACCGCTATCATGTTGCCGGTCACAGATACGATCTTGCCTAAGCGTTTACTCATAAGAGACCTCGCATGATGCCTCGAATCTCTGCCTTGCAGGCTCTCTTTCGAAACTCGCCCTGCGCTCCGCTATCTGGAGCTTCAGGTAATAGACCATGAGCCAATTGAGATCGAAGTGATAGTCCGTCTCTTTCGTCTCGAGAAAATTCCACCTTATCTTCTCGAATCTCGTCTCCATATCAAGCGGTGTAGGCTGTTCCAGTATCTCCCTGGACCGGCCGTGCATCCTCTCCGAATGAGAGGTCTTCCTGGCGGTACGGGCATCTGCAAGTTCGGTCTTGAGAGAGAAGTCGAATTGCTTCCATTCCCTTAAGAATTCGCTGCCACTGGAATCGGCAGCCGTATTTTTCGCGGTGGCCTGCCGGAGAGCACTTGCGTCTTTGTCGGTAAGCCATTTTGCGCATTCCTGGAAGAAGTACTCGCTCGTTACAGGCGGGGTCCTGTCGAAGGCTACAAAGGGAAGCGAAGAGACAAGATAATAATACTTATTCGCCATGGTCAGTCTTTTATCTTTATGATATCTTTTATGCGGGGGCTCAGGTAAAGTTCGATAGCCTCCGCGATGGCGTCGTCGGTGAAATCGTAATAGAACTCTTTATTCTCAGCGCCTATCCTGAAGCCCTTTTTGACGCTGTGGGACGGTTTGAGCGTTACGCCTTTTTCGAGCTCTTTTTTTAATGCCTTCACGAGAACGTCTTCAAGGCTCTTCTTATCCTCGGGGCTGAGGACCACTTCTATATCGAGCTCGGAGCCGGCTTTAAAGCCTTGCGCGATGTTTGTGATGATATCTTTTAAGACGTCCCTTGTAATGGAAGCGGACACTTCCCTTTTTGTCACGGAATTAAAAAGCTCGGTAATATTCTCTCTGAGTGATAATATGAGGTCGCGCGACGCCTGCTTTAAGGCGTCATCGCAGGCTTTTTTCAGGCTCGCGGCTTTCTTTTCGGCGCCGTTTATGATCTCGGCCTTCTTTTCTTCGGCCTCTTCTATGATCTTAGCGGCCTTTTTTGTGGTGTTGTCTATGATCTCGCGGGATTTATCCCGGGCTTCCTCTATACCCTCTTCCTTCAATCTTTGTATCAGGCTGTTGAGGTCCGCTGCCATAACGCTCTCCTTATTATAATATTCTAATTATAACACAAAATAATCAAAAAGCTACACCCTGGAGCCGGGTTTAGCCACCGGGATATTATCTTTACATAGCGGGCATGCTTCCGACTTGAACGCCGGTATATCCATAGTGAACAGGCTTTCGTACTTTACGCCGAAATCGACCGTGCCCTTAGACCTGTTCACGATAGACCCTACGCCGACGATGTGCGCGCCTGTCTTCTTTATGATCTCTATAACTTCTTTGGTGGAGCCGCCCGTAGTGACCACGTCCTCCACTATAAGCACGTTATCCTTTTCGCCCAGCTTGAAACCGCGCCGCAGTTCCATCTTGCCGTCTTTTCTTTCGGTAAAGACGGAACGGCACCCGATAGCCCTGGCGGTTTCGCATGAGACCACCACCCCGCCAAGCGCAGGCCCTACTACAACGTTCACATTATCTTTGGCGAATTTTAATGCAAGCGCTTTACACAAACGCTCAGCGTATTTTGGGTGCTGTAGAACAAGTGCACACTGGAGGTACTGGGAGCTATGTAGGCCGCTTGAAAGCTTAAAATGTCCTTCCAGGAGGGCTCCGCTCGATTTAAATATATTCAACACTTCAGCCGGCTTCAACTTTATTTATTATCCTCTCCGCGGCCGCCTTTGGGTCAGGCTCGCCTGTTATCGGACGGCCTATCACTATATAATCCGCGCCCCTGTCAAAGGCCTCTGCCGGCGTTGCGGTGCGTTTCTGGTCGGCCTTCCTGGCCCATTCAGGTCTTATGCCGGGTGTTACCACGATAAAATCGCTCCCGAGCTCTTCTTTTATCATCTTTATCTCATTGGCCGATGCCACCACGCCGTCC
>CAZKWI010000086.1:0-7280 GCA_964556455.1 uncultured Planctomycetia bacterium
CATTCCCAGTCCTTGGTCGGACCGAATATCTTTTCGCAGAACAATCCGTCCTTCACAGGCTTAAAGGTCCTGTAATTGATGGTCTCGGGTTTTTTGACTTCGCCCCTGGACCAGCTGCGTATAGTCGCTGAAGACGCGAGACCGAGGGTTATCGAATCAAAACCGGCTATTTCTTCTACTATATCTTTCTTCATTTTTTACTCTCTTCGAGCTTCTTCTTCTCTAATCTGACATCGAGAGCAAGACCCTGAAGCTCTTTTATAAGTACGTTGAAAGATTCCGGTATACCGGGCTGCAGTGCATTTTCGCCTTTAACGATCGATTCGTATATTCTTGTGCGGCCCAGCACATCATCACTTTTTACGGTCAGGAGCTCCTGCAGCGTATACGCCGCCCCATAGGCTTCTAGTGCCCACACTTCCATCTCGCCGAAACGCTGTCCGCCGAACTGGGCCTTGCCGCCCAGCGGCTGCTGCGTTACCAACGAGTATGGCCCGATAGAGCGGGCGTGCATTTTATCATCGACCAGGTGCGCTAGCTTCATCATATAAATGTAACCTGTTGTCACCCTCTGGTCAAAAGGCCTTCCTGTAAGCCCGTCATATAAAGTTGTCTTGCCGTCCGGTGGCAGGCCTGCTTTTTTCAGCTCTTCCTTTATCTCTTTTTCTGAGGCCCCGTCAAAAACAGGTGAAGCGAATCTGACGCCCAGTTTTTTCGCGGCCCAGCCCAGATGTGTCTCAAGAAGCTGGCCCACGTTCATCCTGGAAGGTACGCCAAGGGGATTGAGTATTATCTCGGCCGGTGTACCGTCTGCCAGGTGAGGCATATCCTCATCAGGCAGGATCTTGGCTATTACGCCTTTGTTGCCATGGCGCCCGGCTACCTTGTCGCCTACCGAGAGCTTTCTCTTGCTTGCCACATATACCAGGACTTTTTTAAGCACTCCTGGAGGCAGCTCATCGCCCCTTTTTATCTTATCGATCTCTCTTTCAAGTTCATATGAAAGCTCCCTAAGCTGTGCGTCCAGTATCTTCGCGATCTGTTTCGCTTCGCGCTCTCCGTGAGGGTCAGAGCCTATCTTAAGGTCCTCGAGATCGCACCTGGCTATCTTCTTCATGTCCTTCTTCTTTACGATCTTGTTCTGCGGTATCAGGATCTCACCGGTGTCGTCATCGAGAAGGCTGGCGCCGACCTTCTTGCCTATTAAGATCCGCGACAGCTTGCGGTCTCTCTCTTCCTGTATCTTTTTGATCTGTTCCTGGAATTTCCTGGAGACCTTTTCGATCTCTCTCAGCTCTTTTGTCCTGGCTTCCTTTGACCTGGACCTAGTCTCTTTCCGCGAGAAGACCTTTGTATCTATAACTATGCCTTCGATACCGGGAGGAGTTACCAGAGAAGCGTCCCTTACATCGCCGGCCTTTTCTCCGAAAATGGCCCTTAAGAGCTTCTCTTCGGGCGAAAGCTCGGTCTCGGACTTTGGCGCGACTTTGCCTACCAGAATATCACCCTGGTGAACTTCTGCTCCTATTACCACAATACCGCTCGAGTCCAGGTTCCTTAGTGCATCCTCGCTGACATTTGGGATGTCGCGTGTGATCTCTTCGTTGCCCAGTCTCGTTTCGCGCGCTTCGATCTCGAACTCCTCTATATGTACGGAAGTGAACATGTCTTCCCTTACAAGTTTCTCGCTTATGAGTATGGCGTCTTCAAAATTGAAACCTCTCCAGGGCATGAAAGCTACAAGCACGTTCCGGCCGAGCGCGAGCTCGCCGTTCCTGGTGGCTGTGCCGTCTGCAATGATCTGCCCCTGCTTCACTTTTTCGCCGGGCTGCACTATGGGTCTGTGGTTTATGGATGTCGAGGCGTTCGATTTTTGATACTTTCTAAGATTGTAAATTTTGTTGCCGATAGTGATCTCGTCTGACTGGACCGCCTTTACACGGCCGTCATTCTCTGCTACGATGACCGCGCCTGAATCCCTGGCCGTCTTATACTCCATGCCGGTCCCTATAAGCGGCGCTTCCGTATCCAAGAGGGGTACGGCCTGTCTCTGCATATTCGAGCCCATGAGCGCCCTGTTCGCGTCATCATGCTCCAGGAACGGTATAAGGCTTGCGGCTACGCTGACCAGCTGCCGCGGAGAAACGTCCATATAATCTATCTCTTTCGGAGAGACCTTCGGGAAGTCTCCTCTGTGCCTACACAGGACGCCGTCTTCAATGAACCGCCCGTCTTTATTCAGCTTTGAATTAGCCTGGGCGATCACGGCTTTATCTTCGAGGTCTGCGGAAAGGTAATCTATCTTATCGGTAGCCTTGCTGTTCTGGACCTTTCTATACGGAGATTCAATGAAACCATATTTGTTGACCCGCCCGTACGTGCTCAAAGAAGCAATAAGGCCTATATTCGGCCCTTCTGGCGTTTCGATAGGGCATATCCTTCCGTAGTGCGAATGGTGCACGTCTCGAACCTCGAAACCCGCACGTTCACGGCTAAGGCCGCCCGGCCCGAGCGCGCTTAATCGTCTCTTATGCGTAAGCTCAGCCAGGGGGTTCGTCTGGTCCATGAACTGAGAAAGCTGGGACCTTCCAAAAAAATCCTTTACGATGCTGGCAATCAGCTTCGTATTTATAAGGTTATGCGGCATCACGGCCTCGAGATCGTAGATATTCATCCGCTCTCTCGCTGTCCTATCCACCCTTGCCAAAGCGATCCTGAACTGGTTCTGCAGCAGTTCGCCTACACGCCTTACCCGGCGATTACCAAGGTGGTCGATGTCGTCAACCGCCCCTTCACCGCCCTTGAGCATTATAAGATATTCGATGGTCCTTATCAGGGTCTCCCTGGTCACGAGTCTCGCGCTCAATGACAGATTCATATCCAGTTTTCTGTTCAGAACGAACCTTCCCACTTCGGCAAGATCGTATCTCTTTGGGTCGAAGAATAGCCTGTTAATGAGCGCCTGTGCGCTTTCGATGGTCGCCGGATCGCCGGGCCTTAACCTTCTGTATGTATCCAGTAAGGCCTCTTCTTTTGATTTAGTGTAATCTTTTTCAAGCGTTTTGTGTATTTCAGGGAGGTCTTTTTTGAACAGGGTCAGTGACCGTATGCCGGCTTCCCAGATCTTATCGGCGATATCCTTTGTCAGTTTTGAATTCTCAGGAGCCAGGAGATTGCCTCTCTCGTCTTCGGCATTCTTCGCCAGGGTCCTGCCTATATGCCTTGATAGCTGGGCAGAGCGTGTCATCTCTACCTTGTCCGTACCACTGAAGGCCTTCAATATTTCCTGGTTCGTGGAATAACCGAATATCCTTAATATGATGGTCGCCAGGAACTTTCTGCGCCTGTCTATATGGACATGGAGGACGTCGTTTATATCGAATTCAAATTCTATCCACGCACCGTGATAAGGGATGATCCTGGCCGAGTATATCTTTTTGCCGTTCGGGTGTATGTTCTCTTCAAATGAGATCCCGGGCGACCTGTGGAGCTGGCTGACCACTACCCGTTCGTCGCCGTTTACAACAAATGTGCCAGTGTCCGACATAAGAGGTATATCGCAGATATAGACTTCTTGCTCTTTTGTCTCTTTTTTGGATTTAAGCCGGATCTTGGCCCTTAAAGGAGCGGCAAAGGTGAGTCCCTTGGACCTGCATTCCTCTATATTATACTTCGGCGAACCAAGTGTATAGTTGATATATTCAAGGCAGTATTCCTTATCGTTCGAATATATCGGGAACGCTTCTTTGAAGACATTCTCCAGACCCCTGTTCTGGCGCTTCGTCTTAGGTGCGGTCAGCTGCAACAGCTCCTCATATGAGCGCAATTGCACGTCAAGCAGGTTTGGTGTCTGGTACACCTCTTTTATCTTCGCATAGCTTCTACGCTTTACCATATTCTCAGCCTCATTTGTCATTCCCGCGTAAGCGGGAATCTATGCCATGGATGCCCGCTTCCGCGGGCATGACATTTTGTTATTTCAGCTCGACCTTTGCGCCGGCCGCTTCAAGCTGTTTCTTTATCTTTTCTGCTTCCTCTTTAGGCACACCTTCCTTTACGGTCTTCGGCGCCGCCTCTACAAGGTCCTTTGCTTCTTTAAGACCCAGTGTTGTCACCGCGCGTATCTCTTTAATGACCTGTATCTTCTTTGCTCCGGCGTTCGCGAGTACGACAGTGAAAGCTGACTTCTCTTCTTCTGCTGCTCCGGCACCACCGGCTGCGCCTGCTACGCCCATTGCTGCTACGGGCATCGCTGCGCTTACGCCGAACTTGTCTTCCAGGGCCTTTACAAGATCAGCAAGTTCGAGCACCGTCATGGTCTCGACTGACTTTATGATCTCTTCGGATTTCGCGGATAGCTGTACCTTCGGCTTTTCGGCCGCCGGTGCCTCTGTCTTCGTTGCAGCGTCATTTGCCTGCGGTTCTTCTTTGTTAACTTTTTCTTCAGCCATTTTGTCCTCCCTTGTTATCCTTGATTGCCTGTATTACGTAAACGAAACCTTTTATCAGATTTCCCAACACCCCGACAAAACCGCTTATCGGGGACTTTATAGCATAGACCGTTTTGGCGATAAGCTCGTCTCTCCCCGGCAGGGAAGCGAGATATCTTATCCTCTCAATGTCTATCAGCGTCCCGTCCAGCATGCCACCTTTCAACTTTAACGCCTTGTGGGCTTTACTGAAGTTGGCCATGACCCTCGCGACTGCAACAGGGTCATTGCCTCCGAACGCCAACCCGGTCCCTCCCGAAACGAATTTGGTCAGGTCTTTCAGGCCGGCATTCTCCAGGGCTATCTTTGCCATGGAGTTCTTTACTATCTTGTAGCTGGACAAAGACTTCTCGAGCATGCGCCTAAGCTCGTTCACCTCATCGGCCTTCAGGCCTATATAGTCGCTTATGTAAAGATCGTTGTTCTTCTTGAGGTCCTCGGTGAGTTCCTCGACCATCAAGCCTTTCCATTCGCCTATTTTCTTCTCTTTTTCCATTTTATTTCCACTCTATGTGTGATTACAATACCTTTGACAGATCAAGCTTTACTCCGGGGCCCATCGTACTGGAAACAGCGATGCTCCTGATGAACAGGCCTTTTGTGCTAGCCGGCTTTGCTGAAAAGACAGCGCGTATGATGCTGACAGCGTTCTCGCGCAGGTTCTTTTCGTCAAAGGACAGTTTTCCAATAGGGACCTGTATGTTTGTCTGCTTGTCCATCTTAAACTCGATCTTTCCCTTCTTTACCTCGTTTATTGCCTTTACTACATCCTCGGTGACAGTACCGGCTTTAGGGTTCGGCATCAGACCGCGGGGCCCGAGCACTTTACCGAGCCTCGATATGTCTCTCATCATTTCCGGGGTCGCTATGGCGACGTCAAAACCGCACCATCCAGACTGCACTTTCTGTATAAGGTCCGCGCTGCCGGCAAACTCCGCGCCTGCCGCTTTCGCCTTCGATTCGTCGATCCCCTTACAGAATACGCAGACGCTCTTCTTTTTGCCGGTGCCGTGCGGGAGCGTGACGGTCCCTCTCACCGGCTGTGAAAGCTGCTTAGAGTCTATGTTAAGCTTTATCGCGAGCTCTACTGTCTGGTCGAACTTTGCCTTGTGCGCGTTCTTACATATAGAGATCGCCTCATCAAGGGTATATTTCTTGTCTTTATCAACCAGCTTGGCGAACTCTTTCTTACGTTTGCTTAGGTACTTCGTCATCTTTTGCACCTTCTTCAGGTTTCTTTTCGACTTTTTCCACTACCTCAATGCCCATGCTGCGTGCGGTCCCTTCCACTACCTTTACAGCCTGCTCTATCCTGTCGGTATTAAGGTCTACGAGCTTGGTCTTGGCTATCTCCTCCACCTGCTTATGAGTTACCTGACCGCAGGACTCCTTACCTGCTGTGCCACTGGCCTTGGCTATACCGCAGGCCTTTTTGAGCAGCACTGAAGAAGGAGGGCTTTTTATAATGAACGTAAATGTGCGGTCTTCGTACACCGTTATCACTACCGGGAGTATCAGTCCCTCACGCCCTTTTGTTCTCTCGTTATATTTCTTACAGAAGTCCATTATATTAAGGCCATGTTGTCCTAATGCAGGGCCTACCGGTGGCGCTGGGTTTGCCTGGCCTGCCGGGCAATATAATTTTATAGTCGTTTTTACTTTCTTTGCCATTATACCTTCTCCACCTGCCAGTACTCCAGTTCTACCGGCGTTGATCTGCCGAATATCGAGATCACGACCTTAAGCTTGCCTTTTGTCGGGTAAACCTCATCTATGTTGCCGTTGAAGTTCACGAACGGCCCGTCTATCACCCGTACTCCCTCTCCTTTTTCAAATATTGTCTTGGGCAGGGGTTTTTCTTCGGCCTCTTCGGTGTGCCTGAGGATCGCCTTTACCTCTTCGTCCTTCAGGGGAACAGGCCGCGCGCGCGGTCCGATAAAACCGCTTACACCCGGGGTGTTCTTCACCAGGTACCAGGTCTCGTCGTTCAGGTCCATCTCGACCAGTATATAACCGGGAAAGAACTTTCGCTGTGATATCTTCTTTTTGCCTTCCCTGACCTCTGAGACCCTTTCTGTAGGTATCAGTATCTGGCTTACCGCTTCGGTCACGTTCTTGAGCTTTATCCTCTTTTCGAGGCTTCTCTTTACCTTCTCTTCGGCTCCAGTCTGTGTGTGTATTACGTACCAGTGCTTAGACATTATTACCTTATCAGAAAGTTGATCGCTCTGGAAAAGATCAGATCACATACGCCCACAAAGAGGGCCAATATGGCTACGCTTACCAGAACTACGATCGTTGAGCTTATCAGGTCGTTCTTTGTCGGCCAGGAGACCTTCTTAAGCTCTGTTTTTACTTCAGTTATAAACGCTGCTGCCTTGTTTGCCATGTTCCTTTGTTCCTTCGGTCCTACACTTATAAAAGTGGCAGGCCTGGAGGGATTCGAACCCCCATCACGCGGATTTGGAGTCCACTGCTCTAGCCAGTTAGAGCTACAGGCCTCCACGCTTTTTCATGGTTATTTACAACGAGCGATCTACTTTATCTCTTTATGCTTTGTGTGCTTTCTGCAAAATTTGCAGAACTTGCTCAATTCCAGCTTGGTCTTTTGCTTCTTCTTGTTCCTTGTTGTGTTGTAGTTCCTGTTGTCGCACTCAACACATTCTAATGTTATGATCTCTCTCATGGTCTCTTTCCTGTATTATAAAACAAAAAACCGAAGTTCTTAACTTCGGTCCTTACGCCAGTACCTCTGATATTACTCCCGCGCCCACTGTATGGCCGCCTTCG
>CAZKWI010000087.1:0-7055 GCA_964556455.1 uncultured Planctomycetia bacterium
CCTTTAAGCCTGAGAAGGACGGATTGTTCTGCGAAAAGATATTCGGTCCGACCAAGGACTGGGAATGTAACTGCGGAAAGTATAAGCGGATCAAGCACAAAGGCATCATATGCGACAGGTGCGGCGTGGAGGTCACAAGATCCAGCGTCAGGCGTATAAGGATGGGCCACATAGACCTGGCGACCCCGGTTACACATATATGGTTCTTTAAAGCAATGCCTTCAAGGATCGCAAACCTGCTCCAGATGAATATAAGGAACCTGGAAAAGGTTATTTACTACGAGGAGTATATAGTAATAAAGGGCGGAGATTCACCGCTGAAACCTGGCACGCTTCTGACGGACGACAAGCATACAGAATACAAAGACCGTTACGGGCAGGGTTTCGTGGCTAAGATGGGCGGCGAGGCTGTTAAGGAACTGTTGGCACAGCTCAATGTCGATAAGCTGATAGCCGATCTGCATATGGAATTCAGGTCATCCAAATCCGACCAGACCCAAAGGAAGCTCGCAAAGGTTCTCAAGATCATCGAGGCCTTCAAGCGGTCGGAGAACAGACCTGATCATATGGTCCTGGACGTCCTGCCTGTAATACCGCCGGACCTGAGGCCGCTCGTTCCTCTAGAGGGCGGAAGGTTCGCCACGAGCGATCTTAACGATCTGTATAGAAGGGTTATTAACAGGAATAACCGTCTTAAAAAACTCCTAGAGCTGAAAGCACCCGAAGTTATTATCCGTAATGAAAAGAGGATGCTGCAGGAAGCCGTGGATGCGCTTATGGATAACGGGAGGCACGGGAGAGCTGTATTGGGCCCGGGCAACAGGCCGCTCAAGAGCCTGAGCCATATGTTAAAGGGGAAGCAGGGGCGTTTCAGGCAGAACCTTCTGGGTAAACGTGTGGATTATTCAGGCCGTTCGGTAATAGTCATCGGACCCGAGCTTAAGCTGAGCCAGTGCGGACTCCCCAAGAGGATGGCGTTGGAGCTCTTCGAGCCGTTCATTATTAAAAAACTTAAGGAACGCGGTTTCGTTCACACCATAAAGAGCGCCAAGCGCATGGTTGAAAAGACGAAGCTTGAGGTTTGGGACATTTTGGATGAGGTTATCAAAGACCATCCTGTGTTGTTGAACAGGGCGCCGACACTCCATAGACTCGGAATACAGGCCTTCCAGCCCATGCTTATAGAGGGCAAGGCCATAAAGATACACCCGCTGGTTTGCGCCGCATTCAACGCTGACTTTGACGGCGACCAGATGGCCGTGCATGTGCCGCTATCAATGGAAGCGCAGATGGAGTCAAGGCTCCTTATGCTTTCCTCGAACAACATATTCTCTCCAAGTGACGGAAGGCCTGTAGCGGTCCCATCACAGGATATTGTTCTCGGGCTCTACTATCTTACCAGAGAGAAGAAGGGCGTACGCGGAGAGGGCGGTAAGTTTTCATCACCTGATGAAGTCATAATGGCATACAATGACAGTGAATGTGATATCCATGCGAAGATAAAGGTCAGGATAAAAGGCAAGGTCTTAGATACCACAGTAGGCAGGATAATATTCAACAGCCTGCTGCCGGAAGGCACGCCTTACGTTAATGAGCACCTGAGTAAATCGAAGATAGGCAAGGCGATAACAGATTGTTATAACAGATTCGGCCACAGCACGG
Source organism: uncultured Planctomycetia bacterium (assembly GCA_964556455.1). Classification (GTDB taxonomy): domain Bacteria; phylum Omnitrophota; class Gorgyraeia; order JABMRJ01; family JABMRJ01; genus CAZKWI01. Next base: position 1,663 of record CAZKWI010000087.1, read on the forward strand.
TAGTTGAGCTGTTGGATAAACTGAAGTCATACGGCTTTGAGGAGGCAACGCGCGCCGGCATATCCATGTGCATAGACGATCTTGACATACCGCCGGAAAAACAGAAATGCCTTAAGGAAGCGAAGCATGAAGTATCTAAAATAGAGGATCAGTACAAAAAAGGTATCATAACCGCCGGCGAGAGATATAACAAGATAATAGATATATGGACACATGCCACGGAAGAGGTATCGGACCATATTTTCATGCGACTGGACCCGTTCAACCCGGTATTTATGATGGCAGATTCCGGCGCGAGAGGTTCCAGGCAGCAGATCAGACAGCTTGCCGGCATGCGAGGCCTTATGGCCAAGCCATCCGGTGAGATCATCGAAAACCCGATCGTGGCCAACTTCAGAGAAGGCCTTACCGTATTGGAATACTTCATATCAACACACGGCGCCAGGAAAGGTCTCGCTGATACTGCTCTTAAGACAGCCGACTCGGGATATCTGACAAGGCGCCTAGTCGACGTAGCTCAGGACGTAATAGTAATTGAGCTCGATTGCGGCACTTTAAACGGTATCTCTATAAGCGCTATCATAGAAGGCGATGAGGTAGTCGTTCCCCTGAAGGAGAGGATCGTCGGCAGGGTCGCTCTTGACAATATAGTGGATGTAATAACGGACACCACCATAGTCGAAGCGGGAGAAGAGATCACTGAGGAAAAGGCCGACAAGATAGAGTCCGCCGGTATAGAAACAATAAGGATCCGCAGCGTACTTACTTGCGAAACACCGCACGGTGTATGTTCGAAGTGCTACGGCAGGAATCTGGCCACAGGCAAGATGATAGAACTCGGCGAGGCCGTAGGCATAATCGCCGCACAGTCTATAGGAGAGCCTGGTACGCAGCTTACGATGAGAACATTTCACATCGGCGGAACTGCAAGCAAGGTTATCGAACAGTCACACATACAATCGAAATCAAAAGGCATCCTGAAATTCCATAACCTTAAGTTCGTAAAGCGTAAGGACGAAAAGGCTATCGTCGTCCTGAACAGGAACAGCCAGCTTAGCATAAACGACGATGTAGGCAGGGAGCTGGAAAAGCACATAATACCGCAGGGCGCTTACATCCAATACGAGGAAAATGAAAGAATAGAAAAGAACAAGACATTCGTAACATGGGACCCTTACACATCACCCATTCTCACGGAAGTGACCGGTTTTGTGAAATATGAGGATATAAAAGAGGGTATTACGATACACAGCGAGCTCGACACCACAACCAACCTCAAGCGAAAGGTCGTCCTGGAACTGAAGGGCGATTACCATCCGCATCTTATAATAACAAGCGACAAGAAAGAGGTCCTTGCGATATACCCGATACCGACAGGCGCCCAGATACTGGTGGATGACAAACAGGAAGTAAATGCCGGTGACGTTCTGGCGAAGATGCCGCGGGTCGTTACAAAGACAAAAGATATCACCGGAGGTCTGCCCAGGGTCGCGGAGCTTTTCGAGGCAAGGCGGCCGAAGAACCCGGCGATAATAAGCGAGATCGACGGAACGGTAGAATTCGGCGAATCGAAGAAAAGGCAGCGCAGGGTAGTCGTAAAGAGCTCAACAGGGATGAAAAAAGAGTATCTTATACCGCATGGAAAACACCTGAATGTATATAAAGGGGACAGGGTCACGGCGGGGCAGCAGCTTATTGACGGACCCGTAGTGCCTCAGGATATACTCAAGGTCAGCGGTGACAAGAAACTCCAGGAGTACCTGGTTAACGAGGTCCAGGAGGTATACAGGCTCCAGGGCGTAAAGATAAACGACAAGCATATAGAGACCATAGTGAGGCAGATGCTGGGCAAGGTAAAGATAGAAGACCCGGGAAGCACAGACTTCCTGATAGACCAGCAGGTCGATAAATTCAAGTTCCAGGAAGAGAATAAACGGGTCATTAAAGAAGGTGGTAAGCCCGCTAGCGCAACCCCTATACTGCTGGGTATTACAAAATCATCGTTAACGACCGGGAGCTTCATCTCAGCCGCGAGTTTCCAGGAGACCACGCGGGTACTTACAGAAGCCGCAGCCAGCGGCAGGGTAGACAACCTTTACGGGCTTAAGGAGAACGTTATCATGGGCCACCTCATCCCTGCCGGAACCGGTTTCCCCATGTATAAGGATACTGATATTGCCAGGGAAATAACTGAGGAAGAAAAGAAAGCGGCTGAGGCAGTCACTAAGAAAGCGAAGGCCAAAGAGAAAGAAAAGCCCGTCGCTGAAAAACCGGTCAAGACGTCTAAAAAGAAGGAAGAGTCCGCGGCAAAGAAAGAAGCTCGTAAAAAACTTGAAGGGAAGGACAAGAAAAAAGAGTAAAAAGTATGCCTACAATAAGCCAATTAGTAAGACACGGTAGAAGAAGTTTCAAAAAGAAGACAAAGTCGCCCGCGCTGATGCAGTGCCCGCAGAAACGCGGGGTATGTCTTCAGGTCAAGACGCAGACGCCTAAAAAACCGAATTCGGCTCTGCGAAAAGTGGCGAGGGTAAGGTTGACGAACAGCATGGAAGTGACCGCTTACATACCCGGAGAAGGTCATAATCTTCAGGAGCACTCGATCGTTGCCATAAGAGGCGGGAGAGTAAAGGATCTGCCCGGCGTGCGGTACCACATAATAAGAGGCATGCTGGATACAAGCGGTGTTAACGAAAGAAGGCGTTCCAGGTCCAAATACGGGGCAAAGAGACCAAAACAGTAGCGAGGAATAAATGAGAAGGCGAAGAGCTGATAAGAGAGTGGTTTTACCGGACCCTAAATTCAACAGCGTACTTATCTCCAAGTTCATCAATACTATTATGACGTGCGGGAAAAAGACAAAAGCAGAGAAGATAGTCTATGGAGCCTTTGACATACTTAAAGAAAAGCTTAACCAGGACCCCATGGAGATACTTGACAAGGCCATAAACAACGCCAGGCCGCTCCTAGAGCTTAAACCGAGAAGGATAGGCGGTGCCACCTACCAGGTCCCGGTAGAAGTAAAGAAAGACCGCGGCACAGAGATAGGATTGAGATGGATGAGGGATTATGCACGCGCCAGAAAAGGCAAACCTATGAAAGAACGTCTGGCGATAGAGATAATGGACGCTTACAAGAACGAAGGCTCTGCGATCAAGAAACGTGAAGATACCCATAAAATGGCCGAGGCAAACAAGGCGTTTGCGCACCTTAGATGGTAACGAGAGATAATGATGGCGACAGCTACGCTTTTAGAAGAAAGACCTGTTAAAACGATGAAAAGAGATCCTATTGCGGATATCAGGAATATCGGTATAGTAGCGCACATAGATGCGGGTAAGACTACGCTTACTGAGCGGATACTCTTCAACACCGGCCGGACACACAAGATCGGCCAGGTAGACGAAGGGACGGCGACTATGGACTGGATGCCGCAGGAGCAGGAACGAGGCATCACCATAACATCCGCATGTACGACATGCCACTGGAAAAAGAAGATGATAAACATCATCGACACTCCGGGTCACGTCGACTTTACCGCTGAAGTGGAGAGGTCTTTAAAGGTCCTGGACGGCGCGTGTATGGTATTCTGTGCGGTCGGCGGAGTGCAGCCGCAGTCAGAGACCGTCTGGCGCCAGGCAGACCGTTACGGAGTGCCGAGGATAGCGTTCGTAAATAAGCTGGACAGGACGGGTGCAGATTTCTTCAAGGCCGTTAAGGAAATACATGAGAAACTCGGGGCGAACCCGCTCGTCTTGCAGGTGCCGATAGGCAGCGAAGATAACTTCAAAGGCATTATCGACCTTATAGAGATGAAATCAGTCATATATAAAGAGGATGAGAGCGGCAAGTCATCCGAATCGAAAGAGATACCGGAGGACCTAAAGGCCCTGGCAAGTGAATGCAGACATGACCTCATCGTGAAGCTTGGGGAGGTCGATGAAGTGATCATGGATAAATACGTCCATGACCAGGGTATATACCCGCACGAGCTTAGAGCAGCTATACGCAAGGCAACCATAGCCAGCAGGATCATACCTGTCTTTTGCGGTGTGGCGGTTTCCAACAAAGGCGTAGATCGTTTTCTCGATGCCATCTGCGAATTTCTGCCTTCGCCGGTCGAAGTACCGCCCATAGAAGGCGTGAACCCGGATGACGATAAGGCATTAGAGTTGGGTCCAAAGAGCAAGGAATTTGCGGCCTTGGTCTTCAAGATAATGTCGGACCCGTATGTAGGAAAACTGGTTTTTTTAAGGATATACAGCGGTAAATTGAAATCCGGCTCTTATGTATATAATTCGTCAACAGGGAAGGTTGAAAGGATAGGTAAAATAGTAAGGATGCACGCCAATAAGCAGGAGATAATTAAGGAGATCTCAGGCGGGGACATAGCAGCAGCTGTAGGGCTGAAGGACGTCTCTACGGGCAACACGATATGCGACGAGGATACACCGCTTACGCTTGAATCGATAGAGTTCCCCGAGCCTGTAATATCCATGTCTATCGAGCCCAAGACAAAGGCTGACCGTGATAAGCTCGGAGAAGTACTAAGAAAGCTGGAAGCCGAGGACCCTACTTTCCGTGTTAGCTATAATCACGAAACAGGGCAGACGCTGGTTAACGGAATGGGCGAACTGCACCTCGAGGTGCTTATAGACCGCATGCTCAAAGAGTTTAAGGTGAGTGCCAATGTCGGCAAGCCTCACGTAGCCTTTAAGGAGACCGTAACCAGGCAGGTCAAGTCCGTAGGGAAGTTCATCCAGCAATCAGGCGGAAGAGGCCAATACGGCCACTGCGTAATAACGATCGCTCCTGCAGAAAAGGGCGTCGGTTTGAAATTCGTAAATAAGATAATCGGCGGAGCGATACCAAAAGAGTATATACCTGCCGTTGAGAAAGGAATAATAGACGCCAGCAGGAACGGTACCCTGGCGAACTATCCGGTAACTGATGTTGAGATCACGCTCACGGACGGCTCCTTCCACGAAGTCGATTCGTCGGACATAGCCTTCCAGATGGCCGGCTCCATAGCTTTTGAAAACGGCCTGAAGAAAGCCGGCTCAATACTGCTGGAACCGATAATGAAGCTCGAGGTTATCACGCCGGATGAATATCTCGGTGACGTAATAGGAGACATGAATTCGCGCAGGGCAAAAATAGAGTCTATAAATACCCGCGGCAATACCAAGGTGATAGACGGCTTTGTGCCGCTGAGCGAGGTTTTCGGGTACGCAACAGCCTTAAGGAGCCTGACCCAAGGCCGGGCAACGTATACAATGCAGCCTTCCTACTATGAGGAAGTGCCTAAAAATATAGCGGAAAAGATCATTAAGGGAGAATATTAAAACAAAAGGAGGTAGAGATGGGCAAGGAAAAATTTGAACGAACTAAACCGC
>CAZKWI010000088.1:0-6989 GCA_964556455.1 uncultured Planctomycetia bacterium
GAGAAGCTCCTGATATCCGTAGCCGCCGGCGTGACGATAAAAAAGATAAATTCGTTCGTGGGAAAGAATGTGCCTGTGGCGAGAGTGATGCCGAACATGCCGGCCCTTATTAACAAGGGTTTCTCGGCGATATCTTTTTCAAAGTCGGTAGACAGGAATTCCGCAAAACTGGCGAAGTCCATATTCGCGTGCATAGGTGATGTCGCGGAGGTCAAGGAGAACGACATGGACGCGATCACGGCGGTAAGCGGAAGCGGCCCGGCGTATTTTTTCTATCTTGTAGAGCTGCTCGTGGCCAGTGGCGTTAAGCTGGGGCTTGCCAGAAGTGTCGCACGGGACGCGGCCTTCAAAACGGCCCTTGGCAGCGCGGAGCTCCTCAATAGACTCGGGGAGGAGCCGTCGTCCCTGAGAAAGAGGGTCACTTCAAAGGGCGGGACTACCGAGGCGGCATTTAAGGTCTTCAAAAAGAACAGATTGGGCGCCGTGCTGGAGAAAGGCATAAAGGCGGCGAAGTTGAGGTCGAAAGAATTACAGGGAGGTTGACATGTTCGTCTTCGGTCAATTATTCTCAAGTCTTGCTCTATTATTCAACATGATCTTCAATGTAATATATTTTCTTCTGGTAATACGCATCATCCTCTCGTGGTTCGGGGTGAACCCTTATAACGAGCTGGCACAGATGCTCTTTAGGATAACGGACCCGATACTGGCTCCTTTCAGGAGGCTGCCGCTTCAGATAGGCATGGTGGACCTTTCGCCTATAGTCGCCTTCATAGTGCTGGCGTTTGCCAGGAGCTTTGTAGTGGGTACGTTAACGCAGCTCGCACACAAGTTCGGATAGAATGGAGGGGCAATGTCCAAGACAGGCGTTATCGGCGGCAGCGGCATATATAATATAGACGGCATAAAAGACCTCAAGAATATCAGAATGAAGACCCCTTTTGGGGATCCGTCAGACGAATTTACGACAGGCTCACTCGAAGGCAGAGAAGTCGTCTTCCTCCCGCGCCACGGAAAAGGCCATAGAATACTCCCAACGGAGCTGAATTACAGGGCCAATATTTACGGCATGAAGAAGCTGGGTGTTGAGAGAATAATATCGCTTACAGCGGTAGGGAGTCTCAAAAAAGAGCTGAAACCGCTCGATATGCTCGTGGTCAACCAGTTCGTTGACAGGACGAACCAGGCCCGCTGGACGACCTTTTTCGGAAAAGGCATAGTTGCCCACATAGCGTTCGCCGAGCCGGTATGTCCGGACCTCTCGAAGGTCTTGTATGAATCCGGCAAGGCCGAGGGTGCCACCATCCACAGGAAGGGCACATATATAAACATGGAAGGTCCGGCCTTTTCAACTCTCGCCGAATCCCAGCTTTACAGAAAATGGGGCATGGATGTCATCGGTATGACCAATATGGCGGAGGCGAGGCTGGCGAGGGAGGCCGAGATCTGCTATTCAACACTGGCTATGATAACGGATTACGACTGCTGGCATGCAGAGGAAGAGGGCGAGAGCGTCAGCGTGGATATGATAATAGCCAACCTCAACAGGAACGCCGGTAATGCTAAGAAGATCCTTAAGGCCGTCTTGAGGAAACTGGATGATCATCGAAGCTGTGCATGCAAGGACGCGCTAAAGTTCGCCATTATCACCGCAAAAGAGAACATACCGGCCGAAACTAAGGCTAAGCTGGATATAATAATAGGTAAATATATATAATATGGATTATAAGAATACGCTGAACCTGCCGAAGTCGGATTTTTCAATGAAGGCCAATCTCCCCAATAAGGAGCCGCTTATATTAAAGGAGTGGGGCGAGAAGGATATATACGGTCTTGTGAGAAAAGCCTCGTCGGGAAAGAAGGCCTTTGTGCTGCACGACGGCCCGCCCTACGCGAACGGCAATATACATATGGGCCATACGCTCAACAAGATCCTGAAGGATATCGTCGTGAAGTTCAGGACCATGAATGGTATGGACGCCCCTTATGTTCCCGGCTGGGACTGCCACGGCCTGCCGGTCGAGCACCAGCTCTTCAAGGAGCTGAAACTCTCCAAATATGACATAGGGCAGGTCGATTTCAGGAAAAAGGCCCATAAGTACGCCATGAGGTTCGTTAATATCCAGCGGGACGAGTTTAAGAGGCTGGGTGTTTTTGGTGACTGGGACAACCCTTACCTTACACTCGACCCGAAATATGAATCAGGCATAATAAGGACGTTCGGCAGGCTTGTCGAAAAAGATTATATTTATAAGGACCTGAAACCCGTCAACTGGTGCGCTACATGCGAGACAGCGCTTGCCGAGGCAGAAGTGGAATACGCGGATAAGGTCTCACCATCCATATACGTAAGGTTCAAGGTCAAGAACAAGGGCGGGCACGATTTTACAAAAGGCCTGAAAGGCGATACATACTTTCTCATATGGACCACCACTCCCTGGACCCTGATAGCTAACGTGGCCGTAGCGCTTCACCCGAAACTGAACTATGTCTCTGTAATGACTGAAAAAGGCAACCTCATAATGTCGGAAGACCTTATGGGCAGGACACTGGAGAAACTCTCGCTTAAAGCCATGGGTGCGGTCACCAGGATATCCGGCAGGGAACTCGAAGGGCTCGTGGCCAGGCACCCCTTCATAGACAGGGATTCCGTGGTGGTGCTGGGAGAATATGTCTCCAACGAGGAAGGTACGGGCTGTGTACATACGGCTCCCGGCCATGGCCGGGAAGACCATGTCACCGGCAAGGCCTATAAGCTGCCGACTATCATGCCGGTGACCACAAAGGGCCTGTTCGACAAGACCGCCGGTAAGTTCGCCAACATCCATATTAAGAAAGCAGATCCCCTTATAATGCAGGAGCTGGCCTCAACAGAAGATCTTCTCTCAAGCGAAGAGATATCCCACTCCTACCCGCATTGCTGGCGCTGTAAGAAGCCCATCATCTTCAGGGCTACGGAGCAGTACTTTATGAATGTGGATAAGAACAGCTTAAGGAAGAAGTTGCTTGAGGTAATAAGGAAAGTGAAGTGGGTACCGGGGACAGGCGAGGGCAGGATATCTTCCATGATCGCCAACCGGCCTGACTGGTGCCTCTCGAGACAGCGTTACTGGGGCGTGCCTATACCGGGGTTCCACTGCGAAAAATGCGGCGAGATCCTTCTCGATAAAAAGGTGATAGACAATGTGGCCGGGATAATAGAAAAAGAAGGCTCGAACGCCTTCTTCGAAAAAGATGCCGAGGATCTCCTGCCCGCGGGGACCAGGTGCAAAAAATGCGGCGGGAAGGAATTCACCAAAGAGTCGGATATAGTGGACGTCTGGTTCGAATCGGGCGTGAGCCACCAGTCGGTACTGCGGCCGAAGGGCCAATTCCCGTCGGATCTCTATCTTGAAGGCTCCGACCAGCACAGGGGATGGTTCCAGTCGGCGCTCATTACATCCTACGCCGTGGAAAAGAAGGCCCCTTATAAAGCGGTGCTCACTCACGGCTTTGTTGTTGACGGCGAAGGAAAGAAGATGTCCAAGTCGCTGGGCAATGTCATAGCGCCCCAGGAGATAATAAAGAAATACGGCGCCGATATACTTAGACTGTGGGTCGCATCAAGCGACTATAATGAAGACATCAGGCTTTCAGACGAGATACTGAACCGCCTTGCGGACGCCTATCGCAAGATAAGGAACACTTTGAAGTATCTCATAAGCAATATATATGATTTTGACCTGAAGTCGAGGTGCGGCCGTAAAGATATGCTCCCTATAGACAGATGGGCCCTGGGTGAGACAAAAAGGCTTGTAGACAACGTTACGGAGTACTATGAGAATTACAGTTTTCACATGGTCTACAGGTCCGTTTATAACTTCTGCACCGTTACGATGTCATCGATATATCTTGACATTTTAAAAGATAGGCTGTATACTTTTCCATCTTCTTCCGTTGAAAGGCGGTCCGCGCAGTGCGCTCTGTACACCATATTGTCGGCGCTTGTCCGCATTATAGCGCCTATCCTGAGTTTTACCGCCGAAGAGGCGTACTCGAAGATGCCTGACGCCGGCGGCGAAAGCGTTCACCTGGCGCGATGGCCCGAGCTTAATGAGGTCAGGTCTGAAAAGGACCTGGCGGCCAAATATGAAAGGCTCTTCAAGATAAGGGCCAGCACGCTCTTCGCGCTGGAAGAAAAACGAAAAGAAAAAAAGATAGGTTCACCGCTTGAGGCGAAGATAATACTTACCCCGAACTGTGATGATAACCATAAGTTCCTGAAGAGCCTTGAAGATGAGCTTCCGAGTATCTTTATCGTTTCGCAGATCGAAGTGAAAGAGACGAACTCTTCATTAAAGAGTGACTATAATATAGAGGTAGAAAGAGCCGAAGGCGATAAATGCCAGCGCTGCTGGAACTTCAGCCCTACAGTGGGCAGGGATGCGCTGCACAAGGACCTGTGCGAAAGATGTGCGGGCGCTATAAAGACGTGATATACATAAAGGAGGGTCTCTAAATGACCAAGAGAGAGCTGGAAAGGTTCAAGAAACTGCTCCTGAAGGAGCGTATTGAGATACTCGGAGGGGTCGATAAGATCAAAGGGGAGGCCCTTAAGCAGTCCCAGCGGGAAGCCTCGGGCGACCTCTCGGGATACAGCCTTCATATGGCCGACATGGCCACGGACAACTACGACAGGGAATTTTCTCTGAGCATAGCCGATGCCGAGCGCGAGACATTGATGAAGATAGACGATGCGCTTAGCAGGATAAAAGACAAGAGTTACGGGAAGTGCATGGCCTGCGGGAAGGCCATTTCCAAGAAGCGCCTGTCAGCCGTCTGCCACGCGGAGAACTGTAAGAAATGCCAGGAGAAAGAAGAGTCTCAAAAGAAGCGATAAGGTTATCTCCGGGCCTGGCCATCGCGGGCGCTATACTGCTATGCGACCAGTTCACAAAATATTTAGTAAAGCATACTATCGCCAAAGACGCGTCAATCCCCGTACTGAAAGGTATCTTCCACATAACACCCGTTCTTAATAAAGGTGCGGCGTTCGGTATATTAAAGGCCCGCACGCCGCTTTTTGTAACTATAGCGCTGGCCGCGATCCTTATCATAATATACAACCTGCGGAGACTGAAGACAGAAGACGCCTTTATTGCGGCCGCTCTCTATTCCATGCTGGGCGGTATCCTGGGAAACCTGATAGACAGGTTGAGGTTCGGCCATGTCGTGGATTTTCTCGATTTCCGGGTCTGGCCGGTCTTCAACATAGCCGATTGCGCAATATCAGTAGGCGCAGCACTTCTGGTGATACACATTTTCAGGAAAAGACCGAGAGATATGAATGCATCCCATACTCTTTAAATTCGGGCCCTTCACCGTGTACTCCTACGGCGCCTTTGTGGCGCTGGGTTTTTTGGTGGCGGGACTCCTTGCGGCGAAAAACTCCGGCACTTACGGTATCCCGCGTGACAAGACATGGAATATCATTACTATCATCCTCATCACGGGTCTCCTGGGAGCCCGGATGCTCCATGTTGCCCTGAATTTAAAGACCTATCTGAAAGACCCGTTCGGCATTATACTTTTTCACAAAGGAGGGCTGGCGATACAGGGCGGCATCATCATGGCTATAGCGGCGAGCGTTATATATGTCAGAAAATGCAGCCTGCCGTTATGGAGGACCGCCGATCTTCTGGCAAGATATATCCCGCTTGGGCAGTCTATCGGCAGGGTAGGGTGTTTTATGAACGGCTGCTGCTACGGCAAGGATGGCCTGCCGACACAGCTCCTTATGGCGGCGGGATTCTTTTTTATATTTATCGCCCTGAAAGTCCTTTCCGGAAAGAAGTGGTTTTTTGAAGGTGCGGTATTCCTGATCTACATGATGCTTTTTTCCGGATTGAGGTTTTTCGCGGATTTCATGAGGGCAGACCTATCACCGGTCTTTCTTGGGATAACGACGTCGCAGTATATAAGCGCTGTTTTTCTTATAACGGCTGCGGCCATATACGCCTTTCGAAAGGCCGGGACAAAATGAAAAAATTCTCCTTAACAGTCGGAGCGGGTGATAATAAAAAGAGGCTCGACCGCTTTCTGGCCGAGAAGCTGTCGAAAGAATTTTCCCGTTCTTTTATCCAGAAGATGATCGCCAAGGGCTGCGCTGTCCTGAACGGCAGGCAGGTGGCCAAGAACACAGGGCTCAAAGAAGGGGACAGCATAGAATTCACCGTGCTGCCGCCGGAAGAATCGGATATAAAACCGGAAAAGATATCCGTAAATATTGTTTTCGAGGATGAGCATCTGATGGTGGTGGACAAGCCCGCCGGCATGGTGGTGCACCCCGCGGCGGGGAATTTTTCGGGCACTCTGCTAAACGCTCTGCTGGGCCATGCAAAAGAGCTCTCCGGCGTCGGGGGCAAGCTCCGCCCCGGCATAGTCCACAGGATAGACAAGGACACCTCGGGCCTTTTACTGGTTGCCAAGAACGACCATGCGCATCAACGGCTTTCAGACCAGTTCAAGAACCGTACTATAAAACGCAGATACATGGCGTTCGTAAGGGGCGTCGTGGAGCTCGACAACGGCACTGTGGATATGCCTATAGCCAGACACAAGACGGACAGGCAGAAGATGGCTGTGGGATTTCTGGGATCAAAAGAAGCCGTGACGCATTATAAGGTCCTGAAGAGGTTCGGCGATTACACTATGCTGGAGCTCCGCCTCGAGACAGGCAGGACCCACCAGATAAGGGCCCATATGGAATACCTGGGGCATCCTCTTCTCGGAGACAAGAAGTACGGGAAAGCCCGAGGGCGGATCAAACGCCAGGCCCTGCACGCCGCGACCATAGGTTTCATCCATCCCGCCACCGACAAATTCTTAGAATTCACTTCCGAACTCCCTCCTGACATGCAGGCTCTCATGCAGGAGTGAAAAAATAAATTTCGCGGTTGGTGATGTATAATGTTTTACGCGGAGACAAGCTCAAAACCATGTCATTCCCG
>CAZKWI010000089.1:0-6929 GCA_964556455.1 uncultured Planctomycetia bacterium
GAGCTATATTCTAACTCAAAACAGGGGATTTGTTAATAGGGAGCAGTATAATACCACAAGGAGGTAGAGTTATGAGGGGTAAAAGGTTCACCGAAGAGAAGATAATAGGCATCCTAAAAGAACACGAGGCAGGTGTAGCAGCCAATGAGCTGGGCCGTAAATACGGCGTAAGCAATGCTACCATCTACAACTGGAAGGCCAAGTACGGCGGCCTTACGGTAAGTGAAGCCCGCAGGCTCAAGGTATTAGAGAATGAGAATGGCTGCTTAAAGCGCATAGTAGCCGATCTAACGCTGGATAACCAGGCCCTTAAGGCGGTAGTCTCAAAAAACTTCTAAGGCCCAAGGCCAGGAGGAATGCCGTTATATTCCTCCTGGAGAGCTTTGGGCTGAGCCTAAGGCGGTGCTGCCGGCTCATTGGCATATCAAGGACAAGCTTCGGCTATAAACACAAAAAGGCCTGTGATGACGCAATACGCAAAAGGCTCAAAGAGCTTGCCCAGAAGCGCAGAAGGTTCGGATGCAGGCGGTTACACGTGATGTTGCGTAGAGAAGGTATTATGATTAACCATAAAAAAACAGAACGGCTATATAAAGAAGAGAAGCTTGCCTTGCGTATAAGGCGGAGGAAGAAGTATGCGTCATTACTAAGGACAGAGATCCCAAAACCGGAGCATCCGAATCACATATGGAGCATGGATTTCATGAAAGACAGTTTATCAAGCGGCAGGAAGATAAAAGTGTTTCCTATCGTAGATGAGTATTCACGTAAAAACTTCCATATAGAAGTAGATACTTCCATAACCGGTAAAAGAGTCTGTGAGATCTTAAATAGAATAGCCTTTATAGAAGGCCTCCCGGAGATTATCATGGTCGATAACGGTCCGGAGTTCATAAGCAAAGCCCTGGATGAATGGGCATACAGGCGCGGCATAAAGCTGTTCTTCATTACTCCCGGCAAACCTGTAGAGAACTGCTATATAGAGAGCTTCAATGGCAAGTTCAGGGATGAGTGCCTAAACGAACACTGGTTTACAAGCCTGGAACAGGCAAGAAGAGAGATCGAAGACTGGCGCATAGACTACAACACAGAAAGGCCCCACAGCTCCCTGGGGTATCTTACGCCGGAAGAGTTCCTAATGAAAGAAAACGAAAAAATCACACGAGACTTAACCGTAAAACCATTAACAAAAGCCTTATTAATTCCAAGTTCTTAGTGGTACTATAAACGGGGGTAGGTCATTAAGACAGACTGTTTAAACGCGCCAAAGTTCCCCGCGGGGCCCTTCGTGTCTCCACATTTTTTTAGTTTACAGGTAACGTGAATATAAAACTCGAGCCTTCCTCCGGTTTTGACTCTGCCCAGATCTCCCCCCCGTGCATAAAGACAAGTTCCTTGCATATCGCAAGGCCAAGTCCTGTACCGCCGGGCTTTCTTCTGAGCGAGGAGTCAAGCTGGCTGAATTTCAAAAAGAGTTTTTGTATATCCTTTTTCTTGATACCCATCCCCGTATCTTTAACGGAAATCTCCGCAAATTTTTTGTCGGCAACAAGCGACAAGCGACAAGCGACTATAATTTTCCCACCGGCAGGTGTGAACTTTATGGCGTTACCGACCAGCTTCGCTATGACCTGCGCCACCCTTTTGGGATCGCAGTTTATTTCAGGGATATCTTTGGGCGCTTCGGTCTTCAATTCTATCTTATTCTCCTTAGCCAGAAACTCCAGGGGCATCAGGACCTCATTTATAAGTGCCCCTATATTGCAAGGCTTTTTCTTGAGCTCCATTTTTCCCGTCTCTATCCTGGATATATCGAGCATGTCATTTATCAGGGTAATCAGCCTGTCTATATTTCTCTTTGTGATATTCAAAAAACGCTTCTGCTGCGTGTTCACTTCTCCGGTCGTACCATCAAGCATGAGCATCACGGACTCCTTTATCGCGGCAAGGGGTGTGCGCAGTTCATGGGAGATTGAGGAGATAAATTCCGACTTCATCTTATCAACCTCTTTCTCCTTTGTTATATCCGTAAGCAGTATTATCCAGCCGCTCTGCCTGCCGAGCAGGTCCAGCATCCCGGCTATAAAGAACTTTATGGTCTTAATCTCCGCGTTCGATGTAAAGGTTGCCTCCCTCGTCAACGATTCCTTGTTGCCGGAAGAGATATCTTTGATCATCTTCTTTATATTATCATCGCGCAGCGACTCACAGAGCGGTTTTGCCAGCATAATGTCCTTTACGCCCAGGAACCTCTTCGCAGCAGGGTTCACCAGCACTACCTCCAGCCGGTTATTCAGCGCTATCACGCCTTCGGACATGCTGTTCAGCATACTCTCAAGCCTGCACTTGGATTCAGACAGGGTCTTTTTTATTCTCTCATTCTCTTCGGCGATACACAAGAGAAGCTCAGCCGCCTTGGAATCGACCACTTTCACCTCATTAGTGCTTATATTGTTGAGCGTCTTCTGGAGTTCTTTGGAGCCGGATGTTTCTATTACGATATCCACCTTATTGGCTGAAATGCATTCGCCCAGGTTTACATATGTGCCTATGGTGAGCTTATGCGCGTACTCCATGCCCGGGGAATTCTTCTCGACATCGCAGACGCCGACAAGATCTATCCCATTTACGCCCTTAAGGGCATCGAGAAGCGCGACTACCCTTTCGCTCCCGCCTGTTATCAATACTCGTGTGTTCATAATTTTTCACCATTTACTATTCACTATTTCAGCAATCTCTTTATCTCCTCAAGCAGCTGCGTCGGCTCAAAAGGCTTCGAGATAAAATAGTCTGCCCCGCACTTCTTGGCTTCGTCAATATCCCCGGTCTGCGTATGAGCAGTAAGCACTATTATAGGTATATTCCTGGTCGCTTCATTTTTCTTAGCGCGCATACAGACCTCGTAACCGTGCATCTTCGGCATCATTACATCGAGCACCACAATATCCGGCTTTATTTTTTTTATCTTCCCGAGGCCTTCCTCCCCGTTATACGCCGCCTCCACCTCGTAGCCGTTCGCCTCAAGCCGGAACCTCAGCAACTCAACTAAATTCTCCTCATCTTCGATGATCAATATCTTCTTGGCCATTATTATCACCTCCGAATTGAGTCTCCTTTTTAGCGATAAGCGATTACTTGCCTAATATCCTCTTAACCTCCTGAAGCAAAATTTCTGGTTTAAAGGGTTTCATCACAAACCCCTTCGCCCCGGCCTGTATGGCGTCCACAACCATCGCCTGTTGTCCGAGCGCGCTTATCATAAGTATCCTCGCGTTCGGGTCGAGCGCCATGATCTCTTTTACGCCGTCTATGCCGGTTTTTTCTCTCACGACTATGTCTATGGTCACAATATCCGGCTTTAAGGCCGCATACCTCGCGGCGGAATCCTTTGCGTTTTCGGCCTCGCCGACTATCCTATATCCGTATTTCGAGAGAATATTCTTTATCATCTCTCTCATGTAGCTGGCGTCATCGACTATCAATACCTTTTTACCCATCGTGCACCTCAGATTTTTCATCCTTTATGATCTGAAAAATCGTCCCGTAATCTATTTTTGCTACCTCAGCAAATCATCCCGAGTACCCTTTCTGGTGCAGAGGAAGCCGCCTTTTATAGCACATGCGTTATCCCAGTATTCTCTCTATGGCACTCAATATGCGCGAAGACTCAAAAGGCTTTACTACGAAGTCCTTTGCCCCGGCCTGTATCGCCTCAACCACCAGCTGCTGCTGACCCATTGCGCTTACCATGATTATCTTCGCGGTCTTATCTAGCTTCATTATCTCCTTTACCGCTTCGATACCGCCCATCTCGGGCATTACAATATCCATGGTAACGATATCAGGCTTCGACTTCTTGTACTGCTCCAGAGATTCTTTACCGTTGGAGGCTTCTCCCACGACTTCATAACCGCCCTGCTTGAGGATGTCCCCCAGCATGCGGCGCATGAAGATCGCGTCATCGACTATCAGCGCCTTCTTGCCTTTGCCAGCCATCTTCTCCTCCGATTTTCTTTCGTTCGCTCATAGAAATCGTCCTAAGTGTCCTTCTGTTGCCCCTGATGCGAGGGGCCTTTTTCCTTCCTAATATATGTCTTTTACTTCTGTTTTTCATATCCCACCTTGTCATTGCTGGCAAAGCGATCTGGACCAAGGTTTTTTCAGCCGAATTCGGCGGCCTCGCAATGGCTGTTGTCGCTAGTGCCTCGGTTTAGCCTTAACTACCTTAGCCGCTTCCATGAGCTTTACTATAATGTCCGCTCTCGCCTGCACCTGCAGCTGCTCAAACTTTGTATATACATTTCCAAGGTATGTCACTACATATTTCGCGGGTACCCTGTTCAGGACGTAAGCGGCTATATCCTCCCTGCACTTCTCGCATTTGCATATCCCTTTTATATCATCGATCACGTTATTCAGCTCCGCGGCTACTGCGTCCTCCATATAATTTCTGTACGCCATCTCGCCACCCCTTTAGTCCTGGTAAGGCCTGTTCATCCGTTCCGCAGCGCCCTTCAATGTAAAACCGCCGGTGTCGACCATACGTTTTATCTCCCTGGCTATTTCCACGTCTTCCAGCGAAAAACGGCGGAGGTTCTTGGTCCCGCGCTTTTCATAGGCCGGCGCGACCACACCCTTTAACTCCCAGTATCTAAGGCGCTCGGATGATATCCCTATCCTCCTGGTCGCCTCTGTCATGCCTATCTGTTTCTTCTTGCACCACATGCCATTTCACCCCTTATTTGTAAATGCAAATATACTACAAGATCTCTTTAAGAAAAAAGGTCCAGACTCTAGCATCTAACGTTTTAATAAAACGGATCATTGCGCGGGGCCATGCTTTCAACTTTGACAGCCTTTTGTTGTTGGCCTTGTACTCTTTGTCATTGTTCAGGCAATATAGATGCATATTCGATATATACACAACTCCTCCTTCTTGCTTATACCATAAAAAATAGGCCCTAAAACCGCCGCAAAGGGTCTTAGGGCCTTGGATATCAGGATCACTCTTTCGGTAACCCGGCTGTCCTTTCGGACCCGTGGCTTTGCGTCTCGCCCTTTCGAGCGGTTTGCCTTTATCGAGAACTCTATGTAAAGAGCGTTACTGGTTACATAAAAAGTATACCTGTAAACGTTTTAATGTCAACTCCAGAAATCCAGGTTTTGCTCTACTAACGAAGGGGACGCCTCACTCTGCCGCAACTTCTTTTAAACAAACGAGTTGTGTAGCTAACCGGTACATTTTCGAGCAATGGCCGAAATTGTGCTGCAAGACAGGATATGTATCGGTTGCTTTCATAACATATTATAAATAATAGAGTTGGGATGGAGCGAGATGTCCCCTTTGATGGCAGGTGGATCACTTTATAAGGTGAAATACCTCTTCTTTAGAAAGCGACTTGGAAACGGGCGGCGAATATGTCAGCGTCACCGAACGTGTTCACGTGCGAATGGATATAGTTGAACATGACCTTCACGTACTCATTCAAGTACCAGTTTATACCCGCTGTGTAATCATACATGATCCTGCCGTCTATGTCCCCATCGCTCAGGTCCAGGTATGAAAACCTGCCGGCCACTTCCCATGCGCCCCATGTCCTGTCCCTGAAAGAGAAGTTCCGGTTCGGGACCACGCGCATGAATGTGCCTGTGGACCTGTCATACGGCCTGTGCTCGCCTGTCAGGAAATAGCTCATCTGGCCGTAGGCACCCTGTAAATAGCTATTGGATGCACCATCGATCTGGTTTATATAGTTATGCATATACTCTCCCTGTACGGACAAGGGGCCGTAAACCGCGGCCAATTCATAGCCTATCAGATGCGAAAAGTCGCTGTTGATAATACCCGTATCCGTGTAGCGCGGTTCCATGTTGAATTCAGGCCGCGAGCGGTACTGCAGGGTATCATCCGAATTCCTGAAGCTGTACGCAGCACCTAGATGCAAGAATTTGTTGATACCGCCTTCGTCATCCTGATACCACGGCAGGGCGGTGATACGCGTCGTCACATCGTATTCATTCGATATTATATCCCCGAAATCATCCGTGTCGCGGAAGGCGCCTACGGCCCATGTCATATTCTCATTGAAGGCCGTTGAATTCAATGCGACACCATAGTTCCTTGCTGGCACAAAAGCGTCTATGAGCGAGCGTTCCATGAACGTGGAATACTTATTGCTCGTAAGCTGGTCGAGGCTGAAAGGTTCATGGAAATGGCCGACCCTCAACCTGCCCAAATAAGGTATCTCCTTTATACCTACATAGACATCCTTCAGGTCGACATCGCCGCCTTCGTAACCCAGCTGTGCCTTAAATATGAAGTTCTTATGTATGGTGCCGCTTGTATAGAGCCATATCCTCCTGAATTCTGCGTCTGTGTCGTTTTCTCCGGAGATGGCGTCTATATCCGAGCTGCCGTCCACCCAGCCTGCGTCCGCCTGGACCCTGCCGCCTACTTTTACTGTGATCCTGCTCTCTTCATCGGCATGGCCTGTTTCGAAATTGACCGCGTCCTTCCATGTTACGCGGAACTCATTCGGCGCTGTTTCTCTGGCTGCGTCGCGCTCTTCAGGTGTGGGCTGCATACGCCTTGCTTCATTCCTGAGCTCGTTCACCTCTTCTTGGGTAAGCACGCCCTTTTTGACGAGCAATTTAAGGATAAGATCACTCGTTTCATCCGCAAAGCCTGTACCGGGCAGGATAAGTGACATTATAAGTGCTGAAATTAAGATGGTACAACTCTTCCTCATTGTTATTCCTCCTTATTATATGTTATTTCTGCTTTTAGGGAAAACCTCGTGGTTTTTAAAAGCGGGTCTTAACGCGGGTATATTATAGCACTTCCTCTATTCTAAGGCAATATATACTTTTACTGGGGTCGCGTCAAGGAAATTGTGTAAATTGCTTTATAGGGTGTTCTTTCCATTTGT
>CAZKWI010000090.1:0-6665 GCA_964556455.1 uncultured Planctomycetia bacterium
GGAACCGGACATTATCACTTTGCTAAGACCGGACATTATTATATTGCGTTAACATGGCGTAAAATCCCGGGCCTAAAACTTCATTCTCTCTATAAATTCTTTCTGGAACGCCTTATCTTGGCCAAAAGAGACATGCTCTGTTCTCTCGAGTATCCTTTTTATCCTTGCGCCTACGGCCCTCTTATCCTTTACGAACATCTCTACGCCCTTCAGGGCGCCGTTCGCCATTATTTCTACTTTATCAGTGTCTATATCCTGCGGTATGACGCCCACCCTCTTGGCGCTATCCTTGTCGAGACTTCTGCCGAAATTGCCGGTTATTATAAGTTTTTCCGGATCTGCGCCATATATCCTGCGCAGGGAGTTTATGCCTGCTGAAAAAGCGGCCTTGGCCAGCTGGACCTGCCTCACGTCATTACCTGAAACCGATATCCTGCGGGGCTCCTCGCATATCACAAAGTCCTCGCTCGTCCTGCCTGAGCTGTCCACTGTGCCCCTATTAAGCATTATGGCCACTATATCCAAGAGTCCGCTGCCGGATATGCCCTTGGGGATGACATTGCCGACCACCTTCAGGTAAAGCCGCTCTTTCTTCTCTATCACTGTCTCTATCGCGCCTTCGACAGGTCTCATGCCGCATCCGACATGCCAGCCCTCGAATGCCGGACCCGCAGCCGTCGATGCCACGAGTATCTTTTTTCTTGAGCCGAACATTATCTCGCCGTTAGTGCCTATGTCGACCGCAAGGACAGGCGAGTCGGATTCATCTATGCCGCTCGCCATTATCACCGCTATGGCGTCTGAACCAACGAAGCCCCCTATATTAGGAAGCAGGCTGTATTCACACCTTTCGCCGCCTTTTATGCCGAGTGCTCTCGCCGGTTTTCTTATAAGCTCTTTATGCTCGGGCTCGTACGGAGGCTCGACCAGCTTTTTGGGGGATAATGACAGGATGAAATGGTACATAGCCGTGTTCGATACTGAGGCTATGAGCGAGTCATCGCCTTCGTTTTCGCCGGAGGAGGCAAGGAGATTGTCTATGACGAAATTTATGCAGGATATGATACGCCTGTTCAACTTCTCTAAGCCGCGCGGCTTTTCCAGGGCGAGTTTAATGCGGCTTATTACATCGTGGCCCAGTGTGAGCTGTTCGTTCAGGCATGAAAAGTCCGAGAGATCACTTCTTTTGGATAGGTCCACCAGTCTGCCCTGGACGGTGGTCGTTCCCAGGTCCAGAGCTACGCCCAGCTTCTTACGTGATATCATGCATTGAGTATCTTTTCTATGCGGCTTGCAAGCTCCTTTTTGGGGACAGCCCCGCTGAACCTTGAAGCCTCTTTGCCGTTCTTAAAGAATACTACTGTAGGTATATTCATGATACCGATATCAGCCGCGATGCCCTGGCTGTCCTCAACATTGACCTTGGCTACCCTTATCCTGTCTTTAAAGTCTTTGGCGACCTCGTCTATTACAGGACTCATCATCTTGCACGGCCCGCACCAGCTCGCCCAGAAATCCACCATTACGGGCAGCTTTGAATCCACTATTTCTTTTTGAAAGTTATCGTCGTTCAGCTCCAGCACAAACTCACTCATACTTCCTCCTTTATTTACCCCGTTATCCCCGCGAAAGCGGGGATCCAGGATGTAGATTCCCGCTTACGCGGGAATAAATTCGCACTTATGGCTTACGCGCGCTAACGCTTGCGTAAGCCATGTGCTCATTTACGTTATTTTCACTATCACTTTGGTAGGGCATTTCTCTATGGGCCCGTTCCAGTCGGTCCCATTGTTCGCTTTTTTGTAATCCGGTCTTGCCAGATTGTCGCTCACACTGAATATGCCGCCTGAGATCTTCTCACATATCCTGCAGCCTATACACCCTATGCCGCAGACCTTCTTTACGGTCAGGCCCTTATCTCTGGAGCTGCAGGCTACTGTCACTATCTGGCTATTCATGAATTTCTCAACGGTGAAGAGTTTTCTCGGGCAAGCACTTGCGCATTTTCCGCATGAGGTACACTTTGTGGAATCCACCACGGGCAGGCCGTTAGCCATGGTTATCGCACCAAAAGGGCACGCGACAGCGCAATCGCCGTAACCAACGCACCCATAAGCACACGCTACTCCCCCGCCCAGTATCCTGACGGCGGCCCTACATGTATTTATGCCTTTATAAACGGCCCGCTTCGCCCTTTTGTCAAAGTCCGCGTTGCAGTGAACTACCGCCGTGGACTTCACCGTCTCGCCCTTTTCCATACCCAGGAGGGCGGAAAGCTTGACCGCTGCATCCTCGCCTCCGGGCAGGCATCCTGTTACAGGCATGCTACCTTTGGCTAAATCCTCGGCAAAGGCGCTGCAGCCGGAATGCCCGCAGGCGCCGCAGTTAAGACCGGGCAGTATCTCCAGTATGTCGGCTATCCTTTTATCTTCCTTTACGCTCATAGTCCTGTCGGCAACCGCCAGGACCGCCGCGAAGAAGACCCCGAGCCCAACCATGCTTGTTATGGAAATAACTATGTCATTCATATTAAGACGAGATCAGGCCGCCGAAGCCCATAAAGGCCAACGCGAGCATCCCCGCTATCACCAGGGTTATGCCGGCACCTTTCATGGGTTCCGGTATATCGGCGAATTCCAGCTCCTCTCTTATCCCTCCCATTATAACGAGCGCCAGCGTAAAACCCACGCCCGCGCCAAAACCGAAGACGACGCTCTCGAAAAATCCGTAACCTCTCAGGGAGGCAAATAACGCCAGGCCCAGTATCGCGCAGTTCGTAGTGATGAGGGGCAGGTATATCCCCAGTGCGCGATAGAGCTCAGGCGAGATCTTTCTTATGAACATCTCGACTATCTGCACCAAAGACGCTATGACAAGTATAAACGAGACGTACTCTAAGAACGGCAGGTTGAACCTTATCAATATATAATGATTTATGAGCCACGTTATCATCGCGGCAAGCGTCATCACGAAAGTAGTTGCAAAACCCATCCCCAGCGCGGACTCTATTTTTCTCGATACGCCTAAGAACGGGCATATGCCCAGGAAATAAGTAAGGACAAAGTTATTCGTTATCGAAGCAGCTATGAAAAGAAGTATGAGTTTCATATGATATCTTTTTTACGCCTTTCGTTTGAACATATTGAATAGCCCCACAAGAAGCCCCAGCGTGATGAACGCCCCTGCCGGCAGGACCATTATCACCCAAGGCTCATGCCAGTCACCGAGGAGCCGCATGTCAAATATGGACCCTGAGCCAAGGAGCTCCCTGACCGACGCTAGCACCACGAGCGCAAGTGTAAAGCCCGCACCCATTCCGAGCGCGTCGCAGACAGCTCTAACAGGCGTATTCCTGGACGCGAATGCCTCGGCCCGGCCGAGTATTATGCAGTTGACCACTATAAGGGGGACGTAGGGCCCAAGTGCCTTTGATATCGCCGGAAAGTTCGCCTTGAGAAAGAAGTCTGCTATAGTAACGAACGTCGCAATCACGATAGTGTATGTCGCTATCCTTACCTGCGGCGGAATGACCCTGCGGAAGAGAGAGACCATGAGGCTGGATGATGTAAGTACGAACAATACTGCGCAGCCCATCGACAGCCCGAAGACCGCCTTTGTTGTAACCGCCAGTGTCGGACACATCCCGAGCAGTATCACAAAGACAGGATTCTCTTTCCAGATGCCTTTTGCGAAATCATTTATCAGGGTTCTCATTTTCTCAATATACCCTTGAGTTTCTTTACTTTTTTATTTAGGATATTGACCACGCTCTGCGATGAAATGGTAGCCCCTGTAACGGCGACGATCTCAAGCGGCGTATGCTTCTCTAACACTGCGCCGCCCTTGATACACTTCAGGCCGTTATAGAACCGCCTTTTTCTGAATTGCCCCTTGAACTCATCTTTTACAATTTCCCCGCCGAGGCCCGGTGTCTCGACGGATTCGAGTATCTCTATCCCGTAAAGCGTCTCCAGGTCCTTCCGTATGCCGCCTATGAGCTTTATACTGCCCTGGTAGCCGTTCCCTTCGGCAATAAACGCATAGCCCAGGAGGCGGCCGTCCTTATCATAAACTTCAAAAAATTCCTCGCCTTCCCTGGTAACGAGCTCATATTTTGCCGCGTCCGGCACTATCTTGTATATGGCCTCCTGCAACTCCCTATTTTGGTTCTCCTCGATGCGCGGCGTCGCGTATCTGTACATAAAGACCAGTGACGAGCCGGATATGAGGCCGGTGACACCCAGCACCAGTATCATCTTAAGGGCCTTATTCATCTCTTCACCCCGAATCTCCTGGGTCTGGTGTACCTGTTAACAAGCGGCGTTACGCCGTTCATGAGGAGTATGGAATACATGACTCCCTCAGGGAGGCCGCTCCATGTCCTTATGATAATAGCCAGGGCACCGCACCCTATGCCGAATATCCAGCGCCCTTTCTTTGTCACAGGTGATGTAACGGGGTCCGTCGCCATAAAGATCGCGCCCAGCAGCATCCCGCCACTCAGTATATGAAAAAGTGTATCCGGATAAACTAAAGGGTCGATATTATAAAGCACCGTTGCGAGGATCGAGGCAGTCGCTATAAAACCGAGCGGTATCCGCCAGTCGGCGTATTTTTTTATAAAAAGATAACCCGCCCCTATCAATATGGCAACAGCCGAGGTCTCGCCCAGCGAGCCCGATATATTTCCCATAAAAAGTTTTAGGTACGGGGTTTCGGCGTGACTGAATTTCATGAGGCCCAGGGGGGTTGCTTTCGTAACAGCATGGAGAGTGAAAGGCTGAGTCCATTTCGTAAGAATAGCGGGGAAAGCCGCCATTAAAAAGGCACGGGCAAGGAGCGCGGGGTTGAAGATATTGTAACCGAGGCCCCCGAAGAGCTGCTTTCCCAGCCCTACAGCGACCATGCTTCCGATCATGACGGTCCAGAGAGGCGCTGACGGCGGCAATACCATGGCCAGAAGAAGCCCTGTGAGGACCGCGCTCCCGTCAGATACCGTGATCTTCCTGCCCCTTAACCGCTGGATAACTGCCTCTACGGCTACGCAGCTCGCAACAGATGTCAATATCAGCTTTACGGCGAGGAGCTTAAAGAATATTATGCTCGAGACCATGACCGGAGACAATGATAAGACAACGCCCCACATTATCTGGCGGGTCGTGAGCCTGTTAAGCATATGTGGTGAACTTGATATGAGAAGGTCTTTATCTGTCATTTTGCGCTCTTTCGGCTTATTATTTCGGTCTTTGCCAGTTTTATCCACTGGAATAATGGGATCTTACTCGGGCATTCGAACGAGCAGCTGCCGCATTCGATGCAGTCTTCCACATTGTATCTATCGATGCCTTCATACTTCTTCAGCTTTGAGAACCGCATTATATCCGCGGGCAGGAGGTTCATAGGGCAGACATCTACGCATCTTGCGCACCTTATGCAGGCTGACTCGGTGTACTCGGTTGTCTCCTCGCCCGATAAAAAGAGTATGCCGCTGGTGCCTTTTATAACGGGCGTGTCCGCTGAAAGCTGCGTAAGCCCCATCATAGGCCCGCCGGATACGATCTTGCGCACGTCCTTTACAAAGCCTCCGCACGCCTCCGCCAAACTCTTGACCGGCGTACCTATCCTTACGCGCAGATTCGATGGCGCGCGCAGGCAGCTGCCTGCTATGGTAATGACACGTTCGTATAAAGGCTTTCCTTTAAAAACGGCTTCGTATACCGCAAAAGCCGTCCCTATGTTATTCACAACACAGCCCACGTCAAATGGAAGACCGCCCGGAGGAACCTCTCTGCCGAGGATGGACTTTATCAGGCTCTTCTCCGCCCCCTGCGGGTACTTCGTCTTCAGCATAACTACTTCCACATCGAGTGAATCATATTTCTTGTCGTTGAGCGTCTTTTCCAGGGCAAGGGCCGCTCCTGTCTTGTTCGACTCGATGCCTATGTAAGCCTTCGGTGCACCTGTCAGACGCATGATCATCTTCAGGCCCTCTATTATCCCATCAGACTTCTCGAGCATCAGATGCTGGTCGCAGGTAAGGTACGGTTCGCACTCCGCACCGTTCAATATGACCGAATCTACCGGCTTGCCGGCAGGTATGGAGAGCTTGACATGCGTGGGGAACGCGGCTCCGCCAAGGCCTACGACACCGCTTTTTTTTACTATATCCCTGAGCTGGTCATCAGAGAGAAGGCCTGTGTCATGGCGCTCTTTTATGGAAGCGTCAGGCTCATCCCTGCCGTCACTTTCTATAAAGACCGATCTGCAGTCGCCCAGGACAGGGTGTGGATGGTCCGTTATCTTTGTTACCTTGCCCGAGACGGGCGCGTGGACAGGGCTTGATATGAACTTATCGGAATCGCCTATCATCTGGCCGCGCAGTACATGTGCTCCGGGCGACACCACAGCCTTGCAGGGTGCGCCTGTATGCTGCAACAGGGGGATTATCGATTCTTTCGGTATGGGGGCATCTTTTATCGGCTTGTCTACAGTTGAGCCTTTTAAACCCGCGGGATGGATGCCGCCTGAAAATGTCTTTAACACGTTTGTCTCGCTTTCTTATATCATGATTTTATTATAAAGACGCAGTTTTGTCAACAGTTCGAAATGTGTGGTAATGCAAATACTTTTACGCGATAGCATAATAGCACTCCTCCGGATTAAGC
>CAZKWI010000091.1:0-6627 GCA_964556455.1 uncultured Planctomycetia bacterium
TATTATACCAGAGTTAAGTGTTGCGCTAGGACCTGGAGTCTGCTCAGTCGCTTCGGCAATCCCACGCCGCCGCTGTCCGGCTGCTGTGGCATAAAGGTTATATATGATCGCTTATATAATAAAGAGACTGGTGAATCTGATCCCGGTATTTATAGGGATAACGGTGATATCGTTCGCTGTTATACATCTCGCTCCGGGGAAGCCCACGGACCTGATGATGCAGATGAACCCGAAGGCCTCCCTGGAGGCGCAGGAGCGGCTTGAGGAGATATTCGGCCTCAATAGACCCATCCATGTGCAGTATGTCGAATGGCTGAAGGACATACTCGTCATGGATTTCGGCAACTCTTTTGTCGACGGCAGGCCTGTCATAAAAAAGATCCTTGAAAGGCTTCCCATAACCATACTGATAAATGTGCTCGCCATAGCCGTTATACTTGCGCTGGCCGTGCCGATAGGCATAAAGAGCGCGGTCAAAAGAGGCGGCTTCTTTGACAAGTCGAGTACGGTGATCGTGTTTTTGGGGTTTGCCACGCCGTCTTTTTGGCTGGCGCTTATACTCATGAGCCTATTCGGCGTGAGGCTCGGGTGGCTTCCGGTCTCCGGGATAGCGTCATTGGACTTTGAGAATTTTTCCGCCGCCGGCAAGATCGCCGACGTGGCCAGGCACCTGGTCCTGCCTGTCTTTGTGGCCAGCATGGGAGGGCTGGCTGGTTTCTCTCGCTATATGCGCCAGTCGATGCTGGGGGTCATGCACCAGGATTACATACGGACGGCCAGGGCAAAGGGGCTGCCCGAAAAGACGGTCATATACAGGCACGCGCTGAA
Organism: uncultured Planctomycetia bacterium; assembly: GCA_964556455.1. GTDB lineage: Bacteria > Omnitrophota > Gorgyraeia > JABMRJ01 > JABMRJ01 > CAZKWI01. The sequence continues at coordinate 829 of CAZKWI010000091.1, forward strand.
AAATGCCATGCTTCCGATAGTGACCATACTGGGACTTTCCATACCGGGCCTTATAAGCGGCAGCGTTATCTTCGAATCCATATTCAACATACCGGGTATGGGTAGGCTCATGGTGGAGAGTGTCTTTACCAGGGATTACAATACTATAATGGCCGGGCTTGTAATAAGCGCATTTTTAACCTTGCTCGGCAACCTCATAGCGGATATCGCCTACTGTTATATAGATCCGAGAATACGGGTAAAATAGGAAGTCTCTTATGAAAGAGTTGTTAAAGAACAAGCTCGCTCTATTCGGAGCGCTGGTAATATTGGCGCTGGCGGCGGTAGCTGTATTCTCTTCCTTCATCGCGACGCACGACCCTACGTACATAAATGTGAAGGAAGCTCTCCTGCCTCCAGGCAACGGCCATATCTTCGGTACTGATATACTGGGCAGAGATATATTTTCCCGCATGGTATACGCGACTAGAGTAGCGCTTTCAATAGGGCTCGTTGCCGTCGGCATAGCGGCCCTTATAGGCGTGACGCTGGGATCGATAGCCGGCTATTATGGAGGCAGGATAGACGGTCTCATAATGCGATTCGCCGATATCATGCTCTGTTTTCCCACGTTCTTTCTCGTACTTTCCGTAATAGCGGTGATAGGGCCCAATATATTCAATATTATGGCGGTCATAGGGCTCACAAGCTGGATGGGCATGGCGAGGCTTATACGGGCCGAGATACTCAGCCTGAAGACACGGGATTTTGTCACGGCCTCAAGGGCGATGGGTGCCGGCAGCGCATTTATAATAATACGCCATCTTATACCTAACGGCATAACGCCTGTACTGGTAGGGTTTGTATTCGGGGTCGCGGGAGCGATCCTTACAGAAGCGGGCTTGAGTTTTCTCGGACTTGGTGTGCAGCCGCCCGACCCGAGCTGGGGGAATATAATAATGGAAGGCAAAGCCGTGCTGGGGGTCGGCTGGTGGGTGATCCTCTTTCCCGGCCTTGCGATACTTATAACTGTCCTGGCGTTCAATCTCTTGGGCGAAGGCCTCAGGGACGCGCTTAACCCTCGTTTAAAACGGTGATCACGCGATGGTATTAGAGATCAAAGACCTTAAAGTGTATTTCAAGAGTGACGGTAAAATCACCAAGGCCGTCGACGGCATAGACCTAGCCATAGGCAGGGATGAGGTCATGGGGCTTGTAGGGGAGTCCGGGTCAGGAAAGACGATGACCGCCTTATCGATAATGAGGCTTTTGCCCGAAGGGGGCAGGATAGCAGGCGGGAGCATCCTGCTTAAGGGCGGTAATATACTTCACTTCACCGAAAGCCATATGCTCAGGATGCGCGGCAGAAAAATGAGCATGATATTCCAGGAGCCGTTCACGTCATTGAACCCGGTCATGAGGATAGGAGAACAGATAACAGAGATATATTCCGCTCACGGGGTCTGCGGAAAAGACGAAGCGATAAGATCGGCAAAGGAGCTTCTTTCTAAAGTCCAGATAAGGGACCCCGAAAAGGTCTTCTACGATTACCCTCACCAGTTGTCAGGAGGGCAGAGACAAAGGGCTATGATAGCCATGGCGCTTGCGTTAAAGCCTGAGCTCCTGATAGCTGACGAGCCCACAACAGCGCTGGATGTGACGATACAGTCCGAAATATTGAAGCTTCTCTTGGAGCTGAAAAAAGAATTCAAGATGTCGGTATTATTCATAACCCACGACCTCGGCGTAGTAAACGGCATAGCGGACAGGATAGCGGTGATGAAGAATGGAAAGATCGTCGAGTCCGGAAAAAAAGACGAGATACTGAAGTCGCCTAAGAGATCGTATACCAAGATGCTTCTTGGTTCCATGCCGAAGCTGGAAGAGGCCGCCACTGACAAAAAAGGAGCGGAATTTATAAGTTTAAAGAACCTTTCCAAGGCCTTCAGTGTGGAGCGCGGCCTGACCCGCGCTAAAAAGAGCGCTGTAGCGGCCGTAGACAGGGTGAGCCTGGAAATATATAAAGGCAGGACGTTGGGGCTTGTGGGCGAGTCCGCTAGCGGTAAGACGACCTTGGGCAGGCTTATCCTGGGGCTGCTGGAGGCGGATTCCGGTGAGATCCTGATAGAAGGAAAACCTATACAAAGAGCCCTTAAAGATGCTCCCAGGCAGGTGAGAAAGATGATGCAGATAGTCTTTCAGGACCCGTACGGTTCGCTGGACCCTCATCTTCAGATGAGAGACATAGTCTTGGAAGGGCCAAGCATCCTGGGCATGCCAAAAAGCGAAAGGGACCTTATATTGAAAGATATTCTGCACAAGGTGAACCTTAATTACGCGGACGCAAGCAAGTACCCGCACCAGTTTTCAGGCGGGGAGAGGCAGCGCATAGCTATAGCCAGGGCGCTGGCTGTAAAACCGCAGTTCCTGGTCCTGGACGAGCCGGTCTCAAGCCTTGACGTCTCTATCCAGGCCGGTATTTTAGACCTTTTGAGGCGTCTGCAGAAGGAATTGGGCCTCACATACCTCTTTATATCGCATGACCTCAGGGTAGTCGGTTCTCTCGCGGACGATGTAGCTGTCATGCATCAGGGGACTATTGTCGAGATCGCGCCAAAGAATACCATTTACAGGTCGCCCCGCCATTATTACACAAAGAAGCTTCTCTCCAGCATACCTTCCTTAAAACTTTTATAATATAGGGACGCCTCACTCTGCTCTAACATGTTTTGTTATATAGAGTTACGTGACTAATAGGTACATTTTTCCCTTCTATCGAGCACAAAAAAGAAGATGTACTAGTTACTATCGTAACTCTATGTGAGAAAAGAGGTTGTGGCAGAGTGAGGCGTCCCCTGTTAGTACCCTGTTAGTATAACAATATTAAGATTTTTGGGTTGCCAAGGCGCTATTTAGAGTATAAACTCTATATGTAGCTAGTTTCATTGAGATTACCGGATAATATTTGTAAAAGGCATACCATTCCGAAAGGATGGGGCGCAAAGTCACAGGCCTAAATCGCTAACGCGATAAGGCAGCTGGACCGCCAAATACGGGATTTGTATGCCAAGGCTTTTCTATGCCTTGGCTTTTTTTATTCCGTTAGTACGCGCCCTGTCTCGAGCGAGGGCGCATGAAGATCATTAAAGTTATAGCGATCACATCCATACTGACGCTTCTCTTCTGCGGTTCGTTATTCGCGGAGAGCCTGCGCAGGACGTTGGACGACGGCGCTACGATAAATATCCATTACGACCCCGGGATGCTTGAGAACGTCGGGGTCTCGCCTGATTATCCCGTAGAAATACTGAACGCCGCTTCGAAAGTCTACACTATCCTTACCAGTGAATTCGGTTTTGACAGGAAAGGCTATACGCTGGTCTCTCCGGACCGCTCTTATACTTATGATCCTGATGAATCTATAGATATTTATCTCGGCGACGCGGATTCAAAAGAACAGCTTTGCGGTTTTAAACCTGAGAATTTCAGAACATCTTATTTTGCCACCTGCGGGTACAAGGACAAAGAGAACGTTCATGATGTCATTATACTTTTTCCGTGCCGTATAGGCGTGTTGAGAGAGAAAGGGCAAACGACCTCATCGAGGGATTCCGACGAGACGCTTATACTGGGAACCCTTATCCACGAAATGACCCATATAATGACCTACCAGTACTGCAGGAATCTTGAGACGGTATCCGACCTGAGGGACGTGGACTGGTTCGTGGAAGGCCTGGCAAGATACATGGAGACGAAGATAGGCTCTTTCAACGGCTATTATTCGCGCGGGTACACGCGCGACATACCGGGCGGTTACGCCTATCTCGCTGAGGGCATAAACTACTTCATGAAGCACCCCGGCAGGCCGCTGGATGAGCTTTCATACGATTTTTCGGTCTTCTGGAACTATTTTGACGATAAATACGGCTTCGAAAAGATAGAGGCCTTCTGCGGTGAGCTCCGCGCTTTAGAGGGCGATGATTTCATGCCCGGTCTTGAAGTGATCTTTGAAAAGACCACAGGCGCGGCGATGGAGGAGACCTTGCGGGACTTCGCGTATTATCTCTATAAGATCAGTCTCCATCCGAAAAGGCCCGATAAGAAGGTTGATGAGATGCTGCACTCAAAGGCCTATTTTAACGGAAAACGCTTCCTGCGGCTGGACGGGACGAAGGTCAAAAGATGCGATGTGTATGAGGAAGATGATATGCATCCGTGGATGACCGGATTCCATAAAATGAAGTTTGCTGATGGTCAAACAACACCCCTTAGGTTCGTGAATACCGGTGAGGCGGAAATTATGGTACAGGTAATGACCCTCGTTGGAGACGATGAGATATCCCGAAGATACCGCGTTATAAAAAAGGGAGAGTCGTGCGAGCTTAATGAATTGACCGGGAACCAGACAGAAGAAGCGTTCTTTTATTTCGCCGTTACCAATCTGGACCCCTGCAAAAAGGCTTCCTTCAAAATAACCCCGCCCGAAATAAGCGTCAGAACTTCGTGTTGAGCCCGCAGGCAGCCTTGAAGATCTCGTATTCGTACCTGTAATACCTGTCGTAATCCATATTCGAGCGGGCCATCGTGAGCGACGCCAGAGCGACAAAATTGATATGTTCGGTAACAGGGTAAAGAAAGTGCCCTTTTATAGTATGTTTGATGTCCCTTTCTTCTTTTCCAGTATATGAGCTGTCCCACTCCTGGGCCCGTCTTTCAATATATTCGGTAAAAGTAAAATTGTAGTTGAGGTCTATATCCATGGCCTTGTTCTCCATTTTCGGCATCGGATATTTGCAGTTAACCCCCGGGCCGCCCCCGAATGAAAAGTAATTATAGTAAGAGTCTGTGAAAACGTCGTCTGTCAGGTCCAGCGTGGACCCGCGTGAATCATAGTAGTTCTGGTTGGATACATTGTATATTGCCTGCGTATTGACGTAGCACGAATAATATTCCTTGTAAGGGACCCGGACCTTCGCGTTCCACATGTGAACGAAATCCGACCTCCTCTTTGAGGTGTCCAGGACGCCATCCTGTTCGATCACTTTCTTATCGGTGTACTGCTTGACAAGGAGCGTATATCCGATATCCCCGCTGAAGTTCTTTGTGCCGAACCCGTAGCCCGATATCAACTGGTAGCCGTGATAATCCTTTTCATCGTTCTCCGGAGCGGTCGCGGCTATGAGCGATATGAGCGATTCGTAATTCGGGTAATTACGGTAATAATACTCGAATATCGCCGAATATTCGCCGGTCCAGTTCTCGTTATCGGTCACCTTGTACTTGAAATCGACCGCACCGCCCAGGTCCTCATAGTCGTAAAGACCATCGCCCCAATCTTCGTCATTCGTCTCAGAATTGAACTGGAGGCGCATGAGGCTCGTAAGCTTACAGGTCAGGTTGTCCGTAAGCCTGGTGAAATACGACAGAGAGTTATTATGGTACATCGTCTCCGCGTAATCCCTATAACCCTCGTCTTCATTGACCACCTGGATAGACCTTTGGTACCCGCCCTGGTAAAGAGGGATAATAAAATTGTCATCATCGATCTTATAGACCGGGCTGAATACGCCGCTGACATCAAGTCCCCAGACATCATCGCCCGAATCGGACGTAGAGTAGCTCTCCATCACCGAAGCATCTATAATGGGGATTATCTTTTCTTTGACTTCCTTATCGGTCAGAGAATAGCAGGCTTGAGATACTGATATGAATATTAGAGTCGCTACTGCGGTTTTTACTAGTCTCATCATAGATATAAACGTTACAAGGTAATGCAAATACTTTTACGCGATAGCATAATAGCACTCCTCCGGATTAAGC
>CAZKWI010000092.1:0-6617 GCA_964556455.1 uncultured Planctomycetia bacterium
TTATCTGTTAAGAATCTTTCGCCAGTTTGGGTTTACAGATGATGAAATAGAGGATGTGCTGGGCCCGTATGCAGTCTATGCCAGGTATAATGACATGGAAGCGGTAAATGAGATCGTCAGCGCAATAGAAGGGGCAGGATCTGCGTTACAGCATACGATATTGGAACAGGTAATAGGAATAATGCGATCCCATAAATTGGAAGAAGAGGACCTGCAGGACTTGATCGATATTATATATGAGGTATTGAGCCCGGTCGCCACCATGAATACGGAATACGACAGATCTATCCATCAGATGTCACAGCTTGCTGAGAGACAAATGAAATTCACAAGCATAGCCACATCCTCCATGCTCGAGACGAGGCCGGATAAGGTACTGGAATTTATAAGCCAGCTCAGTGAAAAAGGCGCGGATCTTGCAGAACAGAAAGAGCGGAATATCCTTATCCTTACAGACCCGAAGATCACGGAAGGCAGGAAAGACGGGTATCTGAAGGGGCTGGATAATCTCATAAAGAAGTACACAAAAGATGTCTGCGGCACAGAGTACTCACTGCATGACATCTACAACGTAGAGCAGAATGTGCTGACCCTGGAAGAATTCGAAGACGAGGCAGATATGCAGGATATTAAGGAAAGTACCGCTCTGCAGGCTGCTATGGCGATGGCATTCAATGTAGTCGACGAGGTCGGCACCCTGGTGATAATAGGCGGCAATAAGAACTTCGCAAGAGAAATAGGCCTTGCCACCATAATAAAGGGAGTTCTCCACGGCAAGCCGGAGTATATAAGGGAGGCCCTGAAACTTCTCGGAAAAGACGATGGTACTATAGACATAGACACCCTTAGGTCACAAGTCCTCGACCTTAGAAGCTATACAAGCCAGATCCAGGCCCACCGTAAAGCCATCCGCAACCTCAAGCAAGCCCTGTAAAAGCAGGGCGCAAGCCTAATTTTAACCAAATATCTGACTTTCTTTATTAACTATTTGTGCTTAATTATTAAGTTTTTTTAGTAAGTGTCATAACTCTATTAAACACATATTGTTATCTAAACATTAGATATTAAAAAAGTCAGTTAATTTGGCTTGACAATAAATTTGTGTATGATATACTTGAAACAATACTAAAGTAGTAAAATAAGTTCTTTCCCGATATGTCATTCCCGCGTAAGCGGGAATCTAATATAGATGCCCGCTTACACGGGCATGACACAAAATATAGAATGTAGGGGTCGGATATTTAGGAGTTAAGCCCATAGATCGCTCAAGCGATCACCCCACTCCTAACTACCCCCTTGAAACGTCTGACCCCGCATTTCTATATGTAGTATTTATAATGTAAAGCATTAAATACAAAAAGAGAGGATAAAAATGACACAGATAGCTAAGAGGCGCGTACAGAGAAAGTATTTCAATAAGTGGGCGCACAGTTATGATGAGTCGATCCTTCAGCATATCGTATTCAGATCATCCCATAACATGCTGTATAAAGAAATAGCCTCCAGGAACAGCATCACTACATCCTACAAGATCCTCGACGTGGGCTGCGGCACAGGCGAGCTTGCGCATTCGCTCGCGGAGGACTTCAAGGCCGCAAAGGTCCACGGCATCGATCTCTCCGAAACCATGATAGAAAAGGCGAGGGCGAAGGAATTTAAGGAGAATATAGATTTCAGGGTGGGGGATGTGGAGCAGCTTCCTTACGAAGACAACACCTTTGATGTCATAACCTGCTCGCACTCATTCCATCATTATCCTAACAAAGAGAAGGCCATGGCCGAGATGTACAGGGTCCTGAAACCCAACGGCAGGCTCATGATAATAGACGGCTGCCGGGATGTGTTTTTTGGCAGGATAATATTCGATATAGTCGAAATGGTGGAGAAGCATGTAAACCACCTTTTCGGCGATGAATTCAGGAACCTCTTCAGGCTGACCGGGTTTAATAATCTGGTCCAGAAGAGGTTTAACTTTGTGCCGCTATTAATGACCATCGGCACTGCGATAAAGTAACTTACCAAACCAACACTAACAAGGAGAAGAAGTTATGAGAAAAAGCTTATATCATAATATTAAATCGACGTACAACGAGGCCCACAGGACAAACCTCTTCAGAAAGACAGTAGCACTTACATTATCCGCGATATTCTTTTTGTCATCGGTATACATGCCGGATACGGCCCATGCGAAAGTTACTAACATTGCTCCCACTAACGGAAGCCTTGTCGATCTCCTTACGCCCAAGACAAACGCGAGCTTAGATACTATTACGATACATGAGAACTTTGGCAGCGTTAGAGAGTCCCATAAGGGCGAAAACGGCAGGATGATAGTGCATATCCAGGATGCTCACGTGAACTACGAAGGCCAGAGGAACCTGAGCAGCATAGTGAACAACCTCGTAAGGACACATGGCATAGATCTTGTCCTGGTAGAAGGCGGCTCGGGGGATCTCAGCTTATCGCTCATGAGGCGCTTTGCCACAAGGTCCAAAAGGAAGAAAGTGGCCGATAAATACCTGAAGCGCGGCAAGATCTCCGGTGAAGAGTATCTCGACATAGTATCAGACCCGTCAGTCAGGTTCAATATACACGGCATAGAGAACGACAGGCTTTATAACGCCAACTACAGGCAGTTCCTGAAGATAGACAAATTCGTGGATGATGCTAATGATTTTCTCACGCATTTTGACAATTCGCTCGGTCTCCTGAAGAAGAAGCTCTATTCGAAAGACCTGAGAGCCTTCGACAGTAATAAGTCGGCCTACGAAGCCGAAGATATGGACCTCGTTGAATACTGCAAATATCTTACCGGCATCCACAAAGACAACTCCGGTTACAAAAATATACACTCGGTCATCAAGGTAAAGGCGATAGAAGAGTGCCTGAACTTCAAAAAGGTAAACTCGGAAAGAGACAGCCTCATAAAGCGCCTCACAAAAGAGCTTTCCAGGGATAAAAAGAAAGCCCTCCTGAAGGCATCAGTAGATTTTAAGACCGGCAAGACCTCTCCGGCGGAATACTATACCTATATTATGGGCCTCACAAAAGACGTAGAAGCCGTAAACACCGAAGATTACAAATATCTCAGTGTCTATATACCTTATATAACCATATTCGAAGATATAGAAAAAGACAGGCTCTTTGAGGAGATAGCCTCGTTACAGAAGAAGGCGAACGACTCTTTATATGAGAACGATACACAGAGGACGCTCGGAACCCTGGCAGACTGCTTTACCCTGGTAAATAACTTCGTAAACCTGAGGCTCTCTCCTGACAGCCTGAGAGAATACAAGCGACGCAAGAAAGAGTGCAACCTTAAGGGCTGGTCCAGGTCCGTAAATAAGATAGCCAAAAAGCACAATATGCCCGGAGCATTCGTCCGTTATAACCCCGTAGTGGACAGGAACTTAAAGAAGCTCGAAGGCTTTTACAAGATAGCAGGAAAAAGAGACGCGGCCTTCTTTGATAACACCATCAAGACCATGAAGAATAAGAGAAAGACCCGTGCTATCGTAATAACCGGCGGTTTCCACACAGAGACACTCATGCCATTATTTAAAGAAGCGGGCTATTCCTATATAGTAGTATCCCCCAAGGTAGAGAAAGAGACGGACATGGCCCTCTACCGCTCGGTCATACTGAACGAGCTCACCCCTGAAGAGAAGATGGTAAAGACAGCACTCAGTATGTTCAGGCCGCAAGCCACCGCGGCCGAGCCGCTCACAAGAAGCGCAATAGTGCTGGAACTGTGTGCAGATGAAGCTTCCTGGAACCTTATCATGCAAGAAGCTCAATTTAATTTACCGGATGGGACAAAAAAAGCAATGATGGATGGGGCGTTTCAAAATATGCTGGATGCGTTGCTGCAGGCAGAGGAGCCGGACAGGTTTTTCAGCGACATACCCTCAGGAACACTTGCAGACAATATCAGGTTTTCTTTTGATGTTGCAACAGGGGAGCTCTTAATAAGAAACGCGGACGGAAAGCACTTAGGCAAGATTTCCGCTACATTGCCGCGTACTTACACCGAAGGCAGCACCGAAGGGCTATCAGAGCAAAACGCCCGCACAGCCACCGTGTCGGCGGACACATCGGGAATGTCAGATAAGTATGGCATGCCATTTTTCTTGCACTACGCCAGTGTATTAGTAAGAGACGCTGCTATATCAGCCATCGAGATAAGACAGCACATGAATTTCGTTACGGGCCCGTATGAGGATAACCACCAAATAGACCACATCTTCGGTCAGCAACATATAAATGACCCACAGAGACAGATATTCTTTTTGACCCGCGCCCTGGAGATAATTCGCCTCAATGAAAAGAGGACCGCACCTACACCTGTTATTGCTCCTACGCATCATGAGGTGGTAGCCGAGGAAATAGCCGCAGGCTTTACCAATTACCAGATAAGAAAGCACAGGGCGTTCATTTTAGAGACCAATATGCCTGCAATGGAAGAAACGGAATTTAACAAAAAGATGCAGCAGATAATAGATAGAGGAATAACAGAGAAGAGAAAACAGCTCAAAATCGTGGACAGGGCACTCCAGCTTGTAAGAGAGACAGCAGTTCACAAATTTCCGCATCGGGCGTTAACCCCTGTCGCACATGAAGGACACGCCGCGGCTTTAGCGGCGACCTATGGCCACGCAGATCTTATGCGCATGAGGACGTATCTTGCCCCGGCCGCAGAGAGCGAAAGATTGACGGGATTCTTCAGGAAAATAGACATTCACGATACAAACGTGGAAAAATCATGCGAGGACCAGCTGAAGATACTCCGCCTTGCCATAGACATCAGAAGCGGGATCCTGCTGCGTGAGGTGGTAGAAAATGAAGTGATCGCCGCGACTTACAGGCTTAATACCGATCTTCATATGATCGAAAAGACAAATATAGATAAGAGGGTCAGGTTCAGAAATAAGATAGTAGCCAGTGTTGTTAACTTTACAGATGTAGCTTACGCCGCTTTCGAAGTGGCAGAACAGGGCGATTTCCCTGACAACGTTGCAGACGGTATATACCTGCGCATATTGAAAGGCATACAGGCTGCGACAGCTCTTCCATACCTGGCCCATTATGACGACGAAGCCGGCAGTCTTAAGATGTTATGGGAAATGGTAGGGGACCGCTTAGAGCAGAGGCGCCTGGATAAGATAAAGGCCGCTTTAGGCGACGTCGAGGATATAGTCGGGACCATGCAGGGCGGGCACATAGTAAAAGAAGAGGATGGGGACGCCTTATTAGTGGAAAAGATGCCGCCTGATTCCTGGCGGGCCTATTCCGCGAAGACACTCACCCCATATCTCTATGACAATTTAAGAGAATTGATATCGAGGCAGTCTTTGGATATTGCAGAGGGAGAGATGAGCCTTGCAGCAGCCATACCGGGCCGCCTGAGCAGTTTCTTGAAGAAAGCGCAGATCCTCGTGCAGCTTGACGTGCAAAAGAGAGTAAACCTCGGGGGCAATGAATTTTCCAGAAGAGACAAAAATGGAGTGGAAAAAGACGCGCAGGGGCAGGCAGAGGTCGACAGGGCCTTTGAAGATCTAGGAAAACTCGTAAGCGACTTGGAGAAAGAACCGCTTGCAGAGGCGGGAGACGCGCTTAGCCGGCTGTCAAGCTGTGTCAAGATCGAGGGCGGCGTTGTCAGAAAAGATCCCCAGAAAGCGGTCGACCTGGGAAGGGCTTTGGGATTATTGGGCGAGCACCCGGAAGGCGAAGATTTTGCACGGTATATGGAAGATTTCCTGGAGGTTACGTTCAACCTGAAAGTATATGAAAACTGGGAGTGCAAGAAAGAAGGATTATTGGCACAAGGGTTGAAGCTAACCCAGCTCAGAAGGATAAGAAGATATCTTGACATGGAGGATATGCCGGAAAACGTCTTCGCTTTAAGGATAGTGGCGCTTAATATTCCTCTGGATGTACTTGAAGAAGTAGCGGCAGAGATATCGAAAGGCGCAGGCGATAAGCGGAGCGCCTATGAGGGATACAGGGAATTAGGCGATAAACTGCTGAGGGCCGGCCGCGCTGAAGAATGGCTCATGGCGGGCGGGAAAGCGGCCCGATGGAGACCGTCGCTTCAATACCTGATAGACGTAGGGATAGCGGATGGACTAGAGACACCGGATAATATGACGCGTGGCAATGCCTGCTACTGGGTAGGCGGTGATAGAACAGGCGGTTACACAGGACCGGCTTTGGCACACGATGCCCTGAATAAGATGGCAGGCGAAGGCTATCCTGTGAGCATGTCGCTCATAGTGAGCCCGACGACCTGGCGCGAATATTTAACGGACACATACGCTAAGGTGGATTTTCTTGACAGTCCTATGACAATAAGAACGGTTGCCCAGAATACAAGCAGGGCCTGGCTTATGGAAGAAGGCGAGGTCTTGAAAAACGGCGGCGGGAACATCAAAGAGCAGAGAGGTAATGTCCTCGGCCACGGCAATGTCCGCGGTTGGATGCTGGGAGCTATTACGAACCTCAGGCAGGGAGTCGTGTATAGCGCGTTACATTCGGCTGATAACCCTCTCGCGCGGCTGAATACACCTCAAGCCATGGAGATACTCGGGTATATGGCTGAAAATACGGTAGCGCACCTG
>CAZKWI010000093.1:0-6569 GCA_964556455.1 uncultured Planctomycetia bacterium
GAAAGCGGACATTTCACATGTTAATAAACCGGACATTTCATTATTTTATAACAGAGAATAGTGGCTTAAAGCGGGGGTTTGAAGAGCTATATCTTTTCGTAGACGGCCCTGTCCACATAGAATGTGCAACCACTGGGGTTTCTCTTTTTGGTGGCAAGCCAAGAGAAACCGCTTGAAACATTGGAGAGGTCTTCATTCACAAGATTTATCGTATATTTTTTCCACTTACGACTTAATCTGATAGGGCCATAGATAAGATCCAGACTGTCCCTGTCTCCCCCAAGGCGTATCTCCAGGACCTCCCCTCCCTTTTCGCCCTTTGCCCAGAAGGTGAGGGCATTATAGCGGGACAAGTCATGGCCCTTCCTTTTCCACCAGTTGTTTTCAGGGTATTGCCAATAGACCCCGGCCCAGCCCTTGCCATGGGAGCCACGGGCTGTGTAGGACCACTTCTGGCCGCGCCAGTTTCCTTCAAACAAAGGAGAGTAGAAATACTCAACCCTTATATCCCCGTAATCCCCGCACCAGCCGCTTGAGTGGTAGTTATCAACCAGGTTAGCCACGCCATCAGGGTCCAAAGCTGCCTTATCCAGGTAGGTAGGCCGCTTCTCAGCAGAGCGGTTCAATATGTCAGGTTGGCTGGTGGTTTGAGCGGCATGTACCAGGACCTTCTCAATAGCCCTGATATCCTCTTTTTCGATAACTTCCCTTTTCTTTATGCCGGTCAATCTTACAATGCCCATATTACGCTCAGTGGGTTTGTTTACAACCCTGGAGTGCATCTTTTTAACGATCCTATTCCTTAAACCTGTGACGCCTATGGTATCAATAAAGGGAGCAGGGTCCTTCTCAACGACTCTTACACTAGAGCCCTTCTCAACCATTCTGTCAGCTGGTATAGGAAACCCTGCATTGGAGTAGGAGGCCAAAAACATGCAAAAACAAAACAAAACCACCGGTAACACAAACTTCTTCATGCAAAAAACTTCTCTTTCGATCAAAATTAATAAACTTGCTTAATTAATAGGCAAAAAAATATTTTTGGTTCAAAAAAACATGACAAGTATACATGATGGTTTTATAAAATGCAAGGGCAGGAAGTGACTTTCTTAATTTAGTTGCAAAATTCCGTCGAAGTAACTTGCGGGAAACTTCATGTCATTCCCGCGAAAGCAAACACTGTCATTCCCGCGAAAGCGGGAATCCACGCCCCTGTCATTGCGAGGAGCCCTGGATACTACGTAGGGCGACGAAGCAATCTGGGCCCTTAAACCGCCCTTAGGGCCTCTTTTGCCATATCAGGCTCTAGTTCTTCTTTATAATCTATTCTTCTTATAGGCTCAAGATACAACCTCATCTGCCTTAGCTTCTTATCTATGGTATCCTGGGTGTAGTCTAATGTCGTATCGAAATATTTCTCTATGCCGCTTAATTGATAATATAACTCATTTATAGAATCTATCGTATCCTCGTAATCAGCCAGCCCCCCATATCCGGTCATATTGGGCACAAGGCTCCCTAAATAGACCATTTCGAGGACCGTATATAGTCTTGGACCAATATCATCGGTACCGCTTACATGCAGACTGCAGGACTGTCCGGCACCCTCTCCCCTATCCCCTATCTTCCTGCAAGTTATGTTAATAAGGCCGTTCTTACCGCTTGTATTTACTGTAATTTCTTCTCTAACATGTTTTTCCCCAAGGAGCTTGCGTAATTCTTTCCACCACTTTACTACCATATCATACTGGAAGGGGTATTTCTCTGTCCACGCCTGATCCACCGTAAGCTGAAATTCTTTGTCTGTTATCATTTCAATATATTCTGCTTCTTTAAGCTCAAGCAACCCTTCTGCACCACGGGTTAAGATCTCCCCTGCTTGCTCCTGGTTAAGCTTTACTTCTTCTCTCGCAAATGAAGTCATGTGTGTCGTAAAGTATTCTGCTTGCGATATGGGTGTTACATCAGGAACGTATAATTCGTCTAAATCGCTGCTCAAGAGCACGCTATCTATGGAACTTAAAGCCTTAAGCAGGCTGCTTACATCCTCTAACCCTTTTGTCATCCTAACGATAACCTCTTGTGGAAGCGCATCTTTAGAAAGCCACGTGTCAGGATCTGATGTTAAAGTAGATACAGAGTTATTGAAATAATGCTGAAGGGTGTGGTTAAAGACGCTTAATAAAGTACGTTTGTTTTTGTTCGGTTCGTTGTCTTCTTCTTCAGCAAGCCTCGCAGAAAATGTACGTCGTTCATCTGCTATCTCGCTTGCTATTGCAGCCATTCTTGTGAATCTTCTCCTTGCCTCATCCGAAAGCGGGCCCTCCGGTAACGGGGATAATCCACCAAGTAACTGCCTAAGCCCTTCTAAACGACCGGCTAGTTCTTCCTGGAGGCTCCTCCCTAGCCCCCTCACCATATCTACCGGCGTCGTATAATCATCTATTCCCTCCGCCGCAGTCGTAGTGCGCGCGTCCGGCGTGCGGGTATCCGGGGGCGGTTCTCGCCTGCTATCGCTCTGCCCACCGTTTGAAGTCGAATCCAGAATAGCTGCCATATCATGCTGCGACTGCAAATCTTTGAAGAGTTCTACACCATCTTCGGTAAAGAGATCGGGTCTGTGCTTGATCGAATAGTCAAGCGCAGCAAGCATCGCACCCATCTCTTTCAGTGTCAGCTCGCGGTGACTTAAAAATTCAACAGCAGCTATGCGATCTTCTTCTTCTTTTAAAGCATGATATAGAGTAGCGTGATGTGTAGCCCCTTTTGTATAAAAAGGAATTTCTGGAAGACGCGCCAGTGTCTCTAAATAGAGCTTTTTCAATGTCAACCTTTCTTCGACAAAAGGACTGGGCGGACATCCACTTGGAGGATAGGCTTCCGTATCATTGAGCAATTTCACTGCAAAGGGGTCTTCTATCACTTGTCTAATTTCTGCGCTTTCGTGGATCAGCGTTCCAGCCAGCGAAACATCACTCGTATCCCATGGACATTGTATTTGGACTATGTAAGGCTTCGTCGCTTTTATGCGACCTTCCGTATTACCCTCTCCGATATTCTTTAATTCTATCGTTTTTATATAGGCTTTGAGCTTTTCGTAGCCGGAAGGATGTATCTTTTTGACTAAAGCCAGGACTTTCTCTATACCCTCCAGAGCCCCTGTCAGTACCGGGACCAAGCGGTCTTTTTCATCTCTCATTATTATAATAACCCCATCGATACGCGGGGCACTGCTATATGTTACCGAAGCCTCTCCTATCCTATAAGACAATTGGTCCAACTGCCTTCCTATAAACATTCTTGCAACTGCCTCTACTTTTTCGCGTCGTAAGAAATATTCTATCTTATCTATACATCCGAAGAGCGCGCCCCAATATTTAAAGATAAACTCGGGTTTGTCAGGAGAATCAGCACCAAGCGCTGCTATCTCCTCCTGCAGCGCCTCTACTTTTTGGCGGAGTTCGCTATGTTTATCAATAACTTCAGCCAGATATCCTAAAAGACGTTCTTTTTGTCCTGCCACTTGATTAGCGGGGACGCCTGCCTCGCCTGCGTCAGAAGGACGTGCCACTTCGTGATCTTTGGCCTGCCCCTGATCTGAACTCTGGCCTGTCCCATCCCCGTCCGCAGTCGAAGTGCGTGCAAACGGCGAGCTACCGCTATCATCGTTGTCAATATTGAAATCCGGCAAAGAACGTCGAGCTTCATCGAAGTCCTTGCTGTATTTTTTTAGTAGCAGCTTCAGTATAGCTATGCGCTGTTTACGTCTACTGCGCTTCAAGATAGCATTTAGGCGTGACTCATATTTATCTCCATCTTGCACCCCAATAAAATGATCATATAAAACTGTGCGTATCGCTATTTCGGCTTCATCTATTGCATCAGCTTGCTCACTTATGCTTCTCTGGGATTCCACACAAAGATAACTTTGTATATACCGCATTAAAAGTGCCGGATCTTCAACCCCAAATAACCCATTAAGCAATGCTATCCTATCATCTATGTTTAAGTTTGGTTCTGTAATCTTAAAAGCCAATTTGAGGTACCCAATATAGTGTAACTGAATGTCCCGTGTATGAAATTTGGATAATAGAATGATGGTCGCAGAAATCCTATGGCGGTGGGCAATGTCCTGAGAATTGCTTATTTCGGTCAAACGGAATATTTGCTCAATCGGCTTGTGCTGCCCCGCCAAAAAAGCTCCGCGGATAGCAATTTCACGGCCTAAAGATGCTCCGGGTAAAAGCTCGGATAACCGGTCAAGCTGCTCTTGCACATCTACATCATAAGCATTAGATATCAGAGCCTCGCGTATGGCAATTTCTTCATCAGGACTGCTATCCTTTAACATGTATAGTAATTCACTATCTAAGGCTTCCATTTTACTTGCTATCTCTGCTACCAAGTTGGACTTATCCGCAGTCGAAGTGCGCGCGCCAGCAGGAATGCCTTTGTTAACCTCTTCGGCTTTAAGGAGAATATTGACAGCTGTTCTGTCCCGGTTGGTGTCATCGATAAATACATTGCCTCCAAGAGCAAGGGCGCCTTCCAGGGCAATCGTCAGTCCTTTCTTATTGTGAGGAATGGATGTCGGATCTCTTATAATCATGCCCATGTATGGCCGCGGTGCTCCCAGGCTGTCTTGCGACGACTTGTATCTGCCTATGCCATCTACAAACAATATTCCGCTGCGCCCCCGTTCTTTGATCAACTCGTCTACAGCCGCCTGAGCAAGCTCTTTATCTGTTAAGTTTTCGTAGATGTCCGGGAATTTTTCAAGTAGCCTTTTATTATCATAATTTTGAATTATCAAAGTCCCATATCTCTTGTTGCGCCATAATCGCCTTCTATCGGCATTACTCCTGAGCTCTCCTTCCAGGTCTAACAATACAGAATCCCGGAGTCCGCCCTCGTTCTCAATGCTCAATATATATTCATTTACGCCTGTATCAATCAAGCGTACAGTTATATCCCCTTCCGGCGCTTCGTTGAGAGCATTCTTTATTATCTCATTAACCCCATCGCTTAGATCTACATAAACGATCCTATTCCGGCTTGTTACCCTAAGCACCCTGTCTGTCCCGATATATACCATCCTGTCCCTCAATGAGGTATCCCCAGTATGCTCGATAAGCCTGTCCACGACGTTCCGGACCATTCTTTCAATATGAAAGTCTATAGAAAATCCGGCATTCCCCGGACCGTCTTGCTTGTTATCCGCAGTCGAAGTGCGCGCGGGGGGTCTTTTATTCCCTTTTACAAGGCCTTCTTTATACGCCATATTATGCAAACGATCCAGGATTTCTTCAGAGCGCTCCCTATATTCGCCAAGCTCCTTTTCGAGCAGAAAATCTTTCATGCTGTTATATCTTTCACTTATTGAGGCAACTGCCGCCTTATATGCGTGCAGATCATGCTCCTCAATCGCCTCCTCAGCCCTCCTTTCCGCCACAGGCAATACATAGTCAGTTAAGTATCTAAATGCTTCTAAACTTGCAAGGCTACCCAGACTTTTTATCTCTCCCCTACTCGCCAATCTCGCCCGATCATCAAGCCTTTTTTGAAGCAGGTCTCGTATCTTTATGGCATCTCTTACATACTTTTTCTGCTTGAGAGGCACCAAAAGACTCCTTAAGCGCAGCAATTCTGCCAGCAAGTTTGCTATATCATCCAATTGCCTGCCAAAAGCGCTATGCGTTCCTATGCCATAAGGCAGATCGGCCTCTGTATGTGCGTTTAAGACACTGCGGAGTGCGAGGAGGTTGCGGACGTTATATACCCCTCTTTTTTCTCTTACAATTGCCTCAAGAATATGCGCTCTCAACTCGTTAAAGATATCTCCCAACCTCCCCTCCACGATGCCGCTATTATCGCGTACCCTATCAGCCCCATCCGCAGTTGAAGTGCGGGCAGACAGCGAGCTGTTGTTATTACCAAGCAGCGCTTTTTCTGGCACAGCAGATGAAGCACCGGATCGGGAATCTTCGTTTTCAGTAGTAGCAAATATTCCGGCAAGGTGGGCATTAACATTGTCCCAGAATTCTACTAATTTGTTCGTTTCCTTAAAATGGAGAATAGCTGCCCCCTGCAACACTGCCCTCTTAGCGCGCTGCAGGTCATCTTCAGGCATATAACCAACGGCAGGTTCTGAAACAGAATCATTAACATCGAAGAAGCTAAGAAAGTTTATATTGTGGTTGGTTCTATCAAACACATTACTGACTTTATCTCTGAAAACCATTTCTTCTCCGAATTCTACAAGCTGCGCGTTGTAATGGCCGCTATAACATGCCAATAAAAACCTAAGGGCCATGGACTTCAGAATAAATTCCGCCGCCTCATCCTTGTCGACCACTTCGTCTCTATCATTCTTTACAACAATATCATCTGGCTTAATCCTTTCCCCTGCATTATCTATCCGGTATTTGTGGTATTTGAAAAACGGGCCGCTATTTGCGGGACGGGATAATATGGTCTCTTCAAGCCTATATGGAACTGCTGTCTTATAGAAAGCTGGAGCCTATCCCCAATCCTTGACCAGTGTTACTCATAAATAAGATGTAGTAGTC